>DAISJI010000045.1:0-5299 GCA_036821585.1 Terriglobales bacterium | reverse complement strand
GGCGACACCGACTCCGCTCCCTTTGACGTGGGAGCCTATGCCTCCAGCACCACCATCATCTCCGGCGGCGCGGTCAAGAAAACCGCCGAGAAGGTACGTGACCGTGTCCTGGAACTGGCCGCCAAGCTGATGCATGTCCCGGCCGACCAGCTCACCTGCCGCAATAACCAGGTGGTGGCTGCCGGCGGAGGCGCTGCCATGCCGCTCGCCGACATCGCCCGCCACGCCATTTACCGGGAAAAAGTGCAGATCATGGAGAGCGCGTCGCACTTCATCACCGACAGCCCACCCCCTTTCTGCGCCACCTTTGCCGAGGTGGAGGTGGATACCGAAACCGGCAAGGTGCGGGTCGTACATCTGGCAACCGCGGTGGACGCCGGTGTCGCCATTCATCCCCGGCTGGCGGAAGGCCAGGTGGAAGGGGCCGTTACCCAGGGCATGGGCTACGCGCTCTTCGAAGAAATGCAGCTCGACGAGCAGGGGCGCATGATCAACCCCAGCTTCCTCGATTACAAGATTCTTTCCGCCAAGGACATGCCCAAGCTGACCACCATCCTGGTGGAAACCAACGAACCGCTCGGGCCCTATGGAGCCAAGTCGATTGGTGAGGTGGCCATCGATACGCCGGCGGCGGCCATCGCCAACGCCATCTTCCATGCCATCGGAGTGCGTTTCCGCCGCCTGCCGATCCGCTCCGAGGATGTTTTGCGAGCGCTCCAACAAAAGAAAGACAAGAAAGAGGAACGGAAGCCCGCCGCGCGCCATGCGCTCGCCGCGGCTTCCGACTAGCCATGCATACCCTGGGACGCATCGAGCAATCCCGCAGCCAGATCACCGCGACAGCCCTCTCCTACGAAGCGGACGTCGTACATTTTCTTCGCGACCTCATCGCCATCCCGGCCGAGAGTAGCCAGGAGGGTCCGGTGATCCAGCGTATCCGGCAGGAGATGGAGAAGGTCGGCTTTGACGAGATTCGCATCGATCCGATGGGGAACATCCTCGGCCGCATCGGCTCGGGCAAGCACGTCATCATGATGGACTCGCACACCGACACGGTCGGCGTCGGCGATCTGCGCGAGTGGAAGTGGGACCCGTACCAGGGCAAGGTCGAGAACGGCTACGTCTACGGCCGCGGCGCATGCGACCAGCGCGCCGGCATGGCCAGCATGGTGTATGCGGCCAAGGTCATCAAAGACCTCGGCCTGCTTGGCGATTACACCCTTTGGGTAGTGGGCAGCGTGCAGGAAGAAGATTGTGATGGGCTGGCGTGGATCTACATCCTGCGGGAACTGGATATCAAGCCGGAGCTGGTCGTCATCACCGAACCGACCAGCCTTCAGGTGTATCGCGGCCACCGCGGGCGCATGGAAATCGAAGTCCACCTGCGCGGCCGTTCCTGCCATGCCAGTGCACCCGAGCGTGGCGACAATCCCATCTACCGCATGGCTGCGCTGGTCCGCGAGGTCGAGGAACTCAACCAACGGCTGCGGAACGACCCTTTCCTCGGCAAAGGGACCATAGCTGTCACCCAGATTCGCTCTGTTTCGCCGTCGCTGTGTGCGGTTCCTTCCACCAGTTCCATTCATCTTGACCGCAGGCTGACTGCCGGCGAATCGAAAGAGTCCGCACTGGCGGAGGTGCGCGCCCTCCCTGCCGCGAAGGAAGCGGAGGTCGAGGTGCTGCGTTACGAACAGCCGAGCTACACCGGCTTGGTGTACCCAATGGAAAAGTATTACCCCACCTGGGTGTTGGAAGAAGAACACCCCGCTGTAGAGGCGGCGGTAAAAACCTGCAAGGACCTCACCGGTGCGGCGCCCAGGGTCGACAAATGGACCTTCAGCACCAACGGGGTTGGGTCCATGGGAACCTGTGGGGTCCCAACCATCGGCTTTGGTCCCGGGGATGAAGTCGACGCGCACGCGGTGCAGGAGCGAGTGGCAATCGAGCACCTGGTAAAGGCGATGCAGTTCTACGCGGCATTCCCGCTGGAGTACGTGGCCATAGTGGAAGAAGCAAAGACCCGGCGTGCGGTCCCGGCTGGCTAGGCGCAAGCCTGGGCCCGGACGTTCGCTTCGAAACAGATCATGGCAGAACTTGTCCCCATCCCGCTCGAGCTGCAGTTGAAGCGCGCATTCCTCGAGTATGAGCGCGAAGGAAAGATCTTCGACCTGCCGCGGGACAAATTCTTTCGCGGCTTACCGGGGTTGAATACTTCCGTCAAGTTTCATGGCAAGACGGCTTCCACTCCGCTGGGACCCGCCGCCGGGCCCCAGGACCAGCTTCTGCAGAACATTGCCCTGAGCTGGCTGGGTGGCGCCCGCATCATCGAGCTGAAGACAGTCCAGATTCTCGACGAGTTGAAGATCCCGCGCCCGTGTATCGACGCTCAGAATGTCACTTACAACGTCGAGTGGTCGCAGGAGTTGAAGCTCGAACAATCGCTGCGCGAGTACATCGCAGCGGCGATGTTCCTGGAGATTCTAAAGGCTTCCCGCCTCCTCGGCGAAGACTTCCCGGTCGCACTCGGTGACACCATTTTCGACATGAGTGTCGGCTACAACCTGGAGGGGATTCGCTCGCCACGAATGCGCACCTGGATCGCCGGCATGAAAGATGCCTCGGCAATCGTCGACGAGCTGCGCACCCAGCTTGTCGGCCGCTTCCGGAAGTACCGCGATCTGCCATTCCCAGCCCGCATCAGCGATACGATTACGCTCTCCACGTTCCACGGCTGTCCCGCGGAAGAGATCGAGGGTATCGTCACTTTCCTACTGCGTGAGATGGACGTGAATGTCTGCGTCAAGATGAACCCGACGCTCCTCGGCCGCGAGCAAGTACGGCACCTTTTGCACGACGTGCTCGGATATTGCGACATCAAACTGGCCGACGAAGCTTTCGATAAGGACATCAGCTTCGACCAGGCCCTCGACATACTTCCGCGCCTGGATAGCGTGGCCCGCGCCCGCGGCAAGCGGCTCTCCGTCAAATTCAGCAATACGCTGGTGGTGCGCAATCATCGTTCCTTCTTCACCGACGAATCGATGTACCTGTCCGGGCCGCCGCTGCACGTCATCACGATGAACCTGGTCAGGGAATTCCGTGAGCGCACGAAAGCGCGCTATCCGCTCTCCTTTTCCGCCGGGCTTACTGCCAACAATATGGCGAACACGGTCGCCATGAACTTCGTGCCCGTCACCACCTGTACGGACTTGTTGAAGCCCGGGGGCTACGGCCGCCTGCACCGGTACATGGATAACCTCGGCGCCCGCATGCGCGAGATCGGAGCCAAAACTATCTCCGAGTTTGTCCTGCTTCATGCAGGCCAGGGCGCCGCGGCGATTGATCGGGTTGTCCAGGACCTGGTCGCTTCCGTGCGCCGGTCGGACGAGGGTACAGACGGACTCATGCTCAGGCCGGCAGAAGCATGGCTGGAAGACGCAATGGCGCCGCAGCTTCACTCCTGGTTGGAAAACCCGCGCTCCAGCCTCCCTGAGATATGTGTTCAGCTACACGGCGAGTTCATGAAGTTTGCCGGCGATCTGGCTAAGGCCGTGCTAGCGCCGTTTTCGGATGAGCTGTCTGGCTTGGAGCAATCCCTCGTGGATGCGGCCGGCCTGCTGAATACGCCCTTAATGGTTGAGCAGGCGACAGCCGATCCGCGCTATGGCTGGGAGCAGAACAAGGGTGTCCCGCGCAAGATCGGGTCCAAACTCTGGCTCTACGACTGCATCAATTGCGATAAGTGCGTTCCGGATTGCCCGAACGACGCCAACTTCGTTTATGAAGGGCCGGCCGTCGAGATTGCTTACAGCGACTACCAGTTGCTTTCCGGTGGCGGGTTTTCAGCAGTGCAGGGCGGCACCTTCAAGGTAAAGCATGGCCACCAACTGGCGAACTACGCGGACGCCTGCAATGAGTGCGGCAACTGCGACGTGTTCTGCCCGGAAGATGGGGGCCCTCAGTTTGCCAAGCCGCGCTTCTTCGGAAGTTTGGAAAACTACAGGAAGTATGCCGGCCAGAATGGTTTCTTCATCGAGGTCGCAAACGGAATCAGGATCATTCACGGCACCATCGTAGGAAAGCAGTACGTGCTCACCGAGGACGCGCAGGCAGACTGCGCGCGCTTCGAAGACGCACTCGGTGAGTATGTGATCCAACAGAGCGGCAATGCGCTTCTGGCCTGGCAGCCAAAGGATGGCTCTCCCTCGGGCGGGCGCCGCCTCGATATGTTGCCGTACTTACACATGCGATTCCTGCTCGAAGCATTATCCAACCCACGCCACGTTCATTACGTTAACGTGGCGGCACTCCAGGAGTGAACTTTGGCTACCGCCACCAATACCACGCGCACTGCCCTCTTCAAGGGCAAGGATTACATCACCACCCAGGAATGGGGCAACGACGAGATCGAGGTCCTGCTCAACGTATCTTCGGACCTCCGCCGGAAATTCAAGGGCCGCATTCCGCATCGTTATTTGCCCGATCAGACCATCTTCCTGATGTTTTTCGACAAGTCCACGCGGACGAGGAATTCCTTCGAGGCGGGCATCACGCAATTGGGCGGCCATGCGCATTTCCTGACCGCCGACACCATGCAGATCTCGCACGGAGAGAGCCCCAAGGATACCGGCATCATCCTGTCGCGCTACGGACACGGCATCGCCATCCGCCATGACCTGGTTCCGGGCGAGGGCAACCGGTACATGCGCGAGGTGGCGCACTGGGCGGATGCCCCGGTAATCAACATGCAGTGCGATGTGGATCATCCCTGCCAAACTCTTGCCGACCTGATGACGATGCGTGACAAGCTGGGGACCGACCTTCGCGGAAAGAAAGTTGCCGTGTCGTGGGCATACGCACCGAGTTATGCCAAGCCCCTCTCCGTGCCGCAGGGCCTGATCATGCTCCTGCCGCGTTTTGGAATTGACGTTACCCTTGCTCATCCGCCGGAGTATTCCCTCATGCCGGAAACAATGGAGGCCGCTCGCGTTAACGCCCATCGCGCGGGGACCAAGTTTGAGCTGGTCGACAATATGGACGACGCTTTCCGTGACGCGGACGTGGTCATCCCCAAGAGCTGGGGCTGCCTGGACACCATGGGCAGCAATCCCGAAGAGTCATTGCGCATTGCCAAGCAATACACCCACTGGATTTGTGACGAGCGGAAGATGAAGCTGACGGCGCCCCACTCGCTCTACATGCATCCGCTTCCTGCCGACCGGGGTAATGAAGTCACCGATGCCGTGATTGACGGGCCGCAATCCGTGGTATTCGACGAGGCTGAAAACCGCCTCCACAC
>DAISJI010000044.1:0-12686 GCA_036821585.1 Terriglobales bacterium | reverse complement strand
CGATGCTATTCTCTTCGCCATGGACTTGTTCGCGCTCACGCGGCGTCTGGTGGACATCGAGTCCATCACGGGGAACGAGCGCACGGTCGGCGAATTTCTTCATCAGGAGCTGACGCGGCGTGGGTGGGATGCGCGGCTGATGAAAGTTGAGGCGGAGCGCTTCAACGTGCTGGCAGTCCCTCCGGGCGCAACGCCTGCGGTCTTTTTCTCGACGCACATGGACACGGTCCCGCCGTTCATTGCCTCGTCGGAAGATGATGAGCGGATCTGGGGACGAGGCTCGTGCGACGCCAAAGGCATCATTGCCGCGCAGATTACGGCCGCCGAAAAGCTGCGCGAGACGGGCTTCAGCGCCGGGCTGTTGTTCCTGGCCGGCGAAGAACGCGACAGCCTGGGCGCGAAAACGGCAAATGAAAATCCAATGGGCGGCCGGTTCCTGATCAACGGTGAGCCCACCGAGAACCGGCTGGCCCTGGCGTCGAAGGGGACGCTGCGCGTGGAGGTGATCGCGCGCGGCAAGATGGCGCACTCGGCGTATCCGGAACTGGGCGAGTCGGCGATCGACAAGTTGGTCAGCGCGCTGGTCCGTCTGCGCGAAATCCCGATGCCGTCGACGGAAGGAATCGGGCCGACGACGGTGAATATCGGCGTGATCGAAGGCGGGCGCGCGCCGAATGTGATTCCCGATTACGCGCGGGCTCAGCTTCTGTACCGCCTGGTCGGGCCCGCGGAAGAGCTCAAGAAACACATTGCCGATGCGGTCAGCCCCGCTGAGGCGAAGTTCGTGCTGGAGATTCCGTTCGTACGACTGCGCACGCTCGACGGCTTCCCGACCATGGTCGCCGCGTTCACCACCGATATTCCCGCGCTCGGCAACTGGGGCGAGCCGCTGCTGCTGGGGCCGGGTTCGATTCACGTCGCGCACACCGAACGCGAGCACGTCGAGAAGCGGCAACTCGTGGAAGCAGTGGACCTGTACGTCCAGATCGCAAAGCGGCTGTTGTCACAGTGCTGAGTTCCGAGTGCTGAGTTCCGAGACTCAGAACTCAGAACTCGGAACTTCCTTCGCATCTTTTCCCTCCTCGCGGACCTCTAAAGCAGGTTATGTCTCCCGAGACGCTGAACTCGCTCGCCCAAGCCGCATCGCCGTACTTGCGCTCCGCCATGCACCAGCCGATTCGCTGGTACGAGTGGGGCGAGGAGGCGTTCGCGGCGGCGCAGCGCGAGAACAAGCCGATCCTGCTCGACGTCGGCGCCGTGTGGTGTCACTGGTGCCACGTGATGGACCGCGAGTCGTACGAGGACGCCGAGGTGGCGCGGATCATCAACGAGATGTACATCGCGATCAAGGTGGACCGCGACGAGCGTCCCGACGTGGACAGCCGCTACCAGGCCGCGGTGCAGGCGATGACCGGGCAGGGCGGCTGGCCCCTGACCGCGTTTCTCACGCCGGAAGGCAAGCCGTTTTTCGGCGGCACATATTTTCCGCCGGTCGATCAGTACGGGCGTCCCAGCTTCCAACGCGTGCTCCTGTCGATTGCCGACGCATTCAAGAATAAACAGAACGACGTCGCGCAACAGGGCGACGTAGTGATGCGCGCCATCAGCCAGGCGGAGACGTTTTCCGGCCAGGGTGCGCAGGTGCCGCCGAACATCGTGCGCTCGCTGATTGACTCCGCGGTGCGGCAGTTCGATCCGGACCATGGTGGCTTTGGATCAGCGCCGAAGTTTCCGCATCCATCCGCGCTCGATCTGCTGTTACACGTTTATGGAAAAAGCGGAGAGCCGCAACTGCGCGAGGTGATTGTCACTACGCTGGCGAAGATGGCGCAGGGCGGCGTGTACGACCAGTTGGCGGGCGGGTTCCACCGCTATTCGGTGGACGAGCGCTGGGTGGTGCCGCACTTCGAGAAAATGTCGTACGACAACTCGGAGCTGCTGAAGAATTATGTGCACGGCTTCCAGGCGACGGGCGAGTCGTACTTCGCGCTGGTGGCGCGCGACATGATTCGCTGGATGGACGAATGTCTCAGCGACCGCGAGCATGGCGGGTTTTACGCGTCCCAGGACGCCGACATCTCGCTCGACGACGACGGCGACCACTTCACATGGAGCATGGCCGAAGCGCGTGAGGTGCTGGGCGATGACGAGTTCAAGGTCGCGCAACTTTATTACGATATCTACGAAGTTGGTGAAATGCAGCACGACCCGGCGCGCAACGTGCTGTATGTGCGCGCCACGATTGACCAGATCGGCGTGCGCCTGGGCATGCAGCACGACCGCGTTGCGACCGTGCTGGAGTCGGCCAAGCGCAAGATGCTGGAAGCGCGCCTGAAGCGGCCGGTCCCGTTCATCGATAAAACTGTGTACGTGGGCTGGAACGCGCTCTGCGTTTCCGCGTATCTGGAAGCCGCGCGGGCGCTGGGCATGGGCGGCGCGCGTGAGTTCGCGCTCAAATCGCTGGACCGCGTGCTCAACCAGGGTTGGCGCGACAGCACGCTGGCGCACGTGATCGCTTACTCCGACGCGAAAACCGGGGCGCGCATTGTGCCGGGCGTGCTGGATGACTACGCGTTTACGGTGATCGCTGCGCTGGATGCCTACGAGAGTACGGCGAACATGCGCTACTTCGAAACTGCGCGCGTTGTTGCCGATGCGATGATCCGCCGCTTTCATGATGACGAGGCAGGTGGGTTCTTCGATGCCGCGGAGTCACCGATTGCCGCGCTGTCGGCCCGCCGCAAACCATTTCAGGATTCGCCGACTCCCGCCGGAAACAGCGCCGCCGCCATCGCGTTGCTGCGGCTGTATGGGTACACGAACGACGACTCGTACCGCGATAAGGCGGAGCGGACGTTGCGCGTGTTCGCCGGAATGGCGGAGCAGTTCGGGATGTTCGCGTCGACGTACGGACTGGCCGCGGCGCACTTGCTCGAAGGTCACACACAGGTGGTTGTGGTCGGAAATGATGAAACGGCGGAAAAGCTCTATGCAGCAGCCGTAGCTCCGTACTCAGCGACGAAATCCGTGCTGCACTTGCGCGATGCGGCGGCGCTGAAATCGCTTCCGCCCGCGCTGGCGGAGACAATTCCGAACCTACCTGGAATTTCGGAAGGCCGGAGCGTGGCGGTGATCTGCTCGGGATTCTCGTGTCGCCCGCCGATTCGCGAGCCTGAGGAACTCAAGCAGGCACTGGGCGAGGCGTCGGCGCGGGCCTAGCGATAGGCTTCGTCGAGCAATTCGATCACGTGGGCGACGCGCATCTTCAGGCCGCGTTGCTTCACGCCCGCACGCAATTGCAACATGCATCCCACATTGGCGGTGGCGATCACGTCGGCTGAGGTCGTCTGCACGTCGTCCATCTTGTCCGCCAGGATCTTCATCGAGAGATCGTTTTGCACGACGTTGTAAGTGCCGGCGCTGCCGCAGCAGAAGTCCGGGTGCGCCATCTCGACCATCTGCGCGCAGGCGGCTTTGAGCAACTCGCGCGGCGCCGAGCGGACACCCTGTCCGTGCGCGAGGTGGCAGGGATCCTGGTAGGTCACACGCGCGGCCAACTTGCGCTTAGGATCGCGCAGGCCCAGCTTCGCCAGGTACTCGTTCACGTCTTTCGATTTCGCGCCGAATTCGCGCGCCCGGTCGCGGTACTCGGGATCGTCGCCCAACAGATCGCCGTACTCCTTCAGCGTCGCGCCACAGCCGGCGGCGTTGGTGACAATCGCATCGCACGACGGGTCGAGCATGGCTTCGATATTTTTCCGCGCCAGCGCCTTGGCCTCCTCCCGATATCCGCCGTGCGCCTGCAACGCGCCGCAACACTGCTGCGCCTCGGGAACGAAGACCTCGACACCGTTTTCATTGAGCACGCGCACCGTCGCCCGGTTCAGTTCCGCGAAGGAGACGCTGGCGATGCATCCGGCGAGAAAGGCGATGCGTCCGCGCTTCTCGCCTTTGGCCGGATACGTCTTTCCGAGTTCGCGGAAATAAAAGTCGTCGTCCACGGCGGGCGAGAGCGCTTCCAGCTTCGCCATGCCGAGCGCCCTCAGCAGGCCGGTGCCGCGCGCGAGCGCCTGTAATCCGGAGTGCTGGTAGAAGCGCAACAATCGCGCGTGGCGGGCGAGCAGCGGCAGGCGATTGAGCACCTCGCGATAGAAGTAGTCGCGGATCTTGTGCGCCAGCCAGCCGCGGCGGTAGTGAGTTTCAATTTCATAACGTGCGCGCTCGAGGATGGCGCCGTAATGCACGCCGGAGGGACACGCGGTCTCGCAGGCGCGGCAGCCGAGGCAGCGATCGATGTGGGTGACGAACGAATCGCCGATCTCGAGATTGCCGGCGTCCACTTGGAGTATCTGGTAAATGCGCCCGCGGGGGGAATCGGCTTCGCGGCCCAGCACGCGGTACGTCGGACACTGCTGCAGACACAAGCCGCAGTGAATACACCGCGAATACAGGTCCCACGTCGGGCGGTCCGGCGTGCTGAAGTTCGACGGCTTCAGAGGCGCGGCGCCGCTCACCGGTTCTGTGGTCGTGGTGCTCAGAACAGGAACCTCCCCCGGTTCAGGATGTCGTGTTCATCCATCGCGCGCTTGATCGCCTTCATCGCATCGAGGTCGGTGGGCGACGTGCCCCACACGCTGAAGTGCCGCTTCGCTTCCAGCGGGCAGCGCAATACGACGGCCGATGCGTCGCCGGAGAGCGAGCCGCGGAATGCCGAGATCGTGTTGGCGTACTGGATCGCGCCCGGCGGATCGACAGCGATTGGGCAGAACGCCACCAGCAGCGCGCCAATGCCGACGCGTCCGATGGTGGCGACCACGAAGTTGTTGTCGCTGGCCGCCTGCTCCGCCGCGGCGAGCGCCGTGCCGATCTCGCTGGGAGGCAGGTCGAGCCGCACCAGCATGGCGTTCTGCGACTTCGAAAACACCGTAAACGGAAACTCCGCGAGTCCGCGCCAGAGGGAAGCTTCACCGGCATCGGTGATTTCGCGGGTAAGCGCGCCGCCCAATTCCCCGCGATATCTCGCCAGCACCGCATCGCTGCCGGTGACACGCAGCACGACTCGCCATCCCTCGGGCAACGCGCTCGGATCGCCGGTCAGTGCCACCTGCGCGTGCGGCGAGACAATCTCCAGCGCCAGCGGCGAAAGTGGCGAATGCAGGATACGGGTGCGGAACTCGAGCGCCTCTTGCAGCTTTTCAAAAACGCACACGTAGGTACGCGTGCCTCGCGGCGCCGGGTACAACTTGAAGCTGGCGCCGACGATCACCGCCAGCGTCCCGTAGCTGCCGATGAGCAGCTTCATCAGGTCGTAGCCGGCGACGTTCTTGACGACGCGCCCGCCCGCCTTCGCCAGTTTGCCGTCGGCGGTGACGAAGCGGACGCCGATAAGCCAATCGCGCGCGCCACCAAAGCCGTGCTTCAGCGGACCGTGCAGGTTGGTCGCGATGAGCCCGCCGACGCTGGTCTTCTCGGGAGTGGCAACTTCGGTGGGCAGGACCTGACGGTTCGGTGCGATCAGCGCATTCAGTTCCGCAATCGTCGTGCCGGCGCCGATGCCGATGGTCAGGTCACCCGGATCGTAGTGCTCGACCGCCTTCAACCGCGTCGTGCGCAGGAGAATGTCCACGCCGTCCGGAATTGCGCCAATGTGCTGATGCGACATGCCGCCGGCGGGAGCCACGGTGAGCTTGCGATCGAACGCGTATTTCAGCACCGCCGCGACTTCATTCGCAGCGGCGGGCGTGACGGCGGCGCGTGGCTCCACGCCGTCAATCGCGTACTGGGTCAGCGCGGCGGGATCCTCGATGACATTCGCTGCTCCCACGATCGCTTCCAGATCGCGGGCCAGCGTCGTCGCTCCGGTGGCGGCGAGGGTCATCGCGCACCTGCCATGGGTGGCCCACCCTGGCCGCCTTTGCCAGGGTGGGGAAGCTGCGGACGCATGAGCACGTTCGTCTCGCGGCAGCTTCGCGGCGTGGGAAACAGCTTCTGCGGATTCAACAGAGAACGCGGATTGAAGGCATCGTGCACGCGCTTCATCACGTCAAGATCGTTGTCGCTGAAGAGCAGCGGCATGAGTTCGTTCTTTTCCATGCCGACGCCGTGTTCGCCGGTGATGGTCCCGCCGATGGCAATGCAATGCAAAAGGATCTCGCGCCCGGCTTCATGCGTCTTGCGCACCTGCTCGGGGTCGCGCATGTCGAACAGAATGCACGGGTGCAGGTTGCCGTCGCCGGCGTGGAAAATGTTGCCGATACGCAGGCCGTATTTTTCCGAGACGCCGGCGATGAAGCGCAGCACCGCCGGAATCTGCGTACGCGGCACGACGCCGTCCTGCGTGTAGTACGCCGGCGCCAGGCGTCCCAGCGCGGCAAAAGCATTCTTGCGGCCTTTCCACAGCAACAGCCGTTCCTGCTCGCTGGCGGCGCGGCGGACCGCGCGCGCCTTCTGGCGCATACAGACCTGGCGCACGGCTTCGGCCTGCTCGGTGACGCCTTCGCGCAGTCCTTCCAGTTCGATCAGCAATACCGCGCCCGCGTCGAGCGGATAGCCGGCATGAGTGGCTTCCTCAACGCATTGCAGCGTCCAGCCGTCGAACATTTCCAGCGCCACGGGAGTGATGCCCTCGGCGGTGAGCGCGGCGACGGTGTTGGCGCCGTCATCGACAGTTTCGTAGATGGCGAGCAGCGTCTCAACCGCTTCCGCGGTGCGAGTGAGCTTCACCGTAATCGCGGTCACGATGCCGACGGTGCCTTCGGTACCGACGAACAAGCCGGTCAGGTCGTAGCCGCAGCCGTCGTTCGCTTTCCCGCCGGTGTGAATGATGCGGCCGTCGGGGAGAACGATCTCCAAGCCCGTAACATGGTTTACGGTGACGCCGTACGCCAGCGTGTGCGGCCCGCCGGAATTCTCGGAAACGTTGCCGCCGATAGTGGACGCGCGCTGGCTGGAGGGATCGGGCGCGAAATACAGGCGCTGCCCCGCGAGTTGATTGGATAGCTCCAGGTTCACCACGCCCGGCTGCACCACGGCGCGCTGGTTCACCAGGTCAATTTCGAGCACCTTGTTCATGCGCGAGAAGACCAGCACGATGCCGCCGTCGCGCGAAATCGACCCGCCGCTCAACCCGGTCCCCGCACCTCGCGGCACGATCGAAATCCCCTCGCGGCTGGACAGCTTCGCGATTTGCGAGACCTGCTCGGTCGTCTCCGGAAACACTACGGCGCCCGGTGTGCCCGTGGACAGCCCGGCGTCGAACTCGTAGAGCATGACGTCTTCCGGGCGGTCCAGGACGGCGTCCGCACCTACGATTTTCCGGAGCTCTTTGACGACTGCAGCCAGGCTCATAGATTCAGGTGAACCTACTTGAATTCTACCCCGGTTGCTGTGACGAATGCCGCATTCCTCTGTGGCAAAGAAAAGACCGAGCCGGTATTACTGGTCGAGATCAAGGATGCGAGCGGCGCGGTGGTGGCGGAAGTGGAAAAAGTCCTGTCCGTCCGCAAGAAAGCGGTGGCGACTTCCGCTTAGGCTGCCTGCTTGGCCGGATTGTTCAGCATGCGGATCGCTTCCAATACCACGCTGCCAACAATCTTCAGCGACTCTGCGCTGAGCTTGTCCATCGTGTCCGTCGCGGCATGCCAGTGGGAGTTATTCGGCCCGTAGTTAAAGTCAATCAGGTCGGCCACCGGGACGCCGATTTTCGCGAACGGGTTATGGTCGTCTTCCATATCCACCGTACGGGCGAAGAAATGACTCGGGTAACCCAGATGTCCGGCCGCGATCATCACCACATCTTCCAGCCACGGAGTGGAATTGCTATCGCGATCGACGTTGAGGTCGGCGTCGCCGATCATGTCCACCAGCAGAAACGCCTTGATCTGTTTGGCGGTGCCGTCCTTATTCCACTTCGCGGCCAGATGGCGGCTGCCGTAAGTGCTGTCGGTATCGGTCCATTTCTTGACTGCTTCTTCGCCGTCGAAAAAGACCAGCCAGACGCTGTAGCCGTCATTTTGCTTTCGACCAAGCTGTGCGGCCAGTTGTAGCAGCAGGCCGGTGGAAGAGCCGGCGTCGTTGGCGCCGACGAAGTCCTTGCGCCCGTAGAGCGTGTCGTAATGTCCGCTCACCACGATGACACCGGGCTTCGTGCCCGGGAATTTCGCAATGAAGTTGGTCATCTTCATCGGGCCGACAGGCGTGGACGCGGTAAAGCTGTCTTCCTCGAAGTCTTTAAGTTTGCCGCGCAGATATGCCTGCAACTTGGTGTGACCGGGGTTACCCGGCCAGCGCGGGCCGAACGCCACAACTTCTTTGGTGAACTCCAACGCGCCCTGGCCGTCGAACTGCGAGGCGGGCTCCATAACCGGAACCGATTTCGGCGGTACAGCGGGCGGCTGGGCCGTCGAACTTTGGGCGGAGACGTTTTCGTTGCGGGAGCACGCGGTCAGAGCGAGGACGAGCACGAGGAAAAGGAGCTGGCGTCTCACAAGGAGGATTCTAAACGAGCGCGAGATTTTAGGCCTTGCCTTCCGCCTGTTTGGCCGCCGCCGCCTTGCGCCGCGATGGATGCACGATGTACGCCACGAGGATGCTGAGCATGTACAGCACCACCATCGGGGCCGCGAAAATGCACATGTTCATGATGTCGGTAGTAGGCGTCACGATGGCGGCAATGATGAAGATCACCAGGATTGAGTAACGCAGGTTGCGCCACATCCATCCCGCGCTGATCACGCCCATCAACGACAGGAAGAACACCAGGATGGGCATCTCGAAAATGACACCAAGTCCGACGATGATGGTCAAAAACAGATCGGTGTATTCGCCAATGGTGATCATGGGCGAGAACTGCTTGCCGTAGCCGATCAGGAAGTCGAGCGCCGCGGGATAGACGAGCCGGTATCCGAAGAAGCCGCCCGCCAGGAACAGGCCCACGCTGAAGAACATGAACGGCAGGACGTAGCGCTTTTCGTCGCGATACAAGCCCGGCGCGATAAAGGCCCATAACTGGTAGAGCACGAACGGCGAGGCCACGAATAACCCGGCAATGAATCCCACCTTCAGGTACATGTTGAAGGGTTCGGTGGGGCTCAGGTACACCAACTTGGTATCGAGGTGGTGGTTTTGCAGCGCGGTCATGATGGGACGCTGCATGTAGCCGAAAATAGGCTCGGCGTAATACCAGCAGGCGCAAAAGCCGACTCCGACCGCCACCAGGGCGCGGATGATGCGCATGCGCAGTTCTTCCAGGTGCTGGAGAAAGCTCATCGCCGGCAGGTCTTTGCGGGGTGCGGTGGCGGAAGGCTCAGGCATCGGTGGTTTTCGACGCGCTTTCTTCGGGCATGGAAGCGGCCGTGCCGATGGCGACCGTGCGCTCCGGTGAGAGGATCGTGGGCGTCTCGGCGAACTTCTTCGACGCCTCGTCCAGCTCCAGGTTGCGCATCTCGGTTTCGAGCTGCGACTTGAACTCGTTGCTGGCGCGCTTGAATTCGCCCAGCGCCTTCCCTATCTGCCGGCCGACTTCGGGCAGTTTCTTCGGCCCGAAAATTAGCAGGGCGAGCAGGAAAATGAAGATCATCTCTGGAAAGCCGAGTTGCATGGCTCCAATGATAATTCCCTTCTCCAACCGCAGCAATGACGAGTCGCGGAATTCGAGCAGGTTTTGCCACAAAATGGGTGGAAAAGAACCGCCTTGGTTGATTCCGCGCTATCTAAAGTGGGTTTCGGCCGTCCAAACTTTACGCACCCGTGGGGCTGCCCGCGCATCTTATGAATGAGCAGGATGCTCCTCCCGGAGAGAGACTTCGGCCGATTTTTCGGGTGTATACTGTAGGAAGATCAGGTGAGGACTTTGCCCGCACAATCCGCCTTGCCAAGGAATGCAAAAGACATGTTTCGTGGTTCCCGCCGTTCCCTTCTCACGGTAGTTTTCGTGGTCCTGATCTGCGGCGCCCTGGGCGCTGTGTTTGGCCAGCGCATCGGCAGCGGAGCGCAAGGCTCGGATACCGATGTCCGCGACAGCCTGCGCACCTTCACGCAGGTTTACGACATCGTCGAGCAGAACTACGCCGAACCGGTCAGTGCCGACAAGGCGATATACAACGGCGCGATCCCGGGCATGTTGCGCGTGCTCGATCCGCACTCCAATTTCTTCGACCCGAAGTCGTACTCGCTGCTGCGCGAGGAACAGCGCGGCAAATACTACGGCGTCGGCATGCAGGTGGGACCGCGTAGCGGCAAGGTGATCGTGATCCTGCCCTTCCCGGGGACACCCGCCTATCGCGCCGGCATCCATCCGGGCGACATGATCGTCGCCGTGGACGGCAAGCCCACCGACAACATGGGCACCACGGAAGTCGCCGACCTGCTCAAGGGCCCCAAGGGAACGCAGGTACGGGTGACCATCGTCCGCGAAGGCGCGCCCAAGCCGATGGACTTCGTGGTCACGCGCGACGAGATTCCGCGCTACTCGGTGGACGTGCACTTCCTGGTAAAGCCCGGCATCGGCTACCTCCACATCACGCAGTTCCAGGAAACCACGGAACATGAAGTCGAGCAGGCGCTGGAAGAGTTCGGCGACCTTAAGGGCCTGATCCTCGACCTGCGCCAGAACCCCGGCGGGCTGCTGAGCGAAGGCGTCGGCGTGGCCGACAAGTTCCTGACCAAGGGCGCGATCATCGTTTCGCACCACGGCCGCTCTTCACCCGAGAAGGTGTACCGCGCGGCGCATGGCAATGGCGGAAGGAATTATCCGCTGGTAGTGATCGTGAACAAGGGCACGGCTTCGGCGGCGGAGATCGTCAGCGGCGCCATCCAGGATCACGATCGCGGCCTGATCATGGGCGAGAGCACCTTTGGCAAGGGCCTGGTACAGACGGTATATCCGCTGTCGGAAAACACCGGCCTGGCGCTGACTACGGCGAAGTATTACACGCCCAGCGGCCGCCTGATCCAGCGCGACTACAACAACGTCTCGCTCTACGACTACTACTACAACCACGACGGAGCCGACCAGGCGCCCAACCGCGAAGTGAAGATGACCGACAGTGGCCGCACGGTATTCGGCGGCGGCGGCATCACGCCCGACGTGAAGTTCCCCGCTCCCAAGTCGAACCACTTCCAGGACACGCTGCTCCAGCACTATGCGTTCTTCAATTTCGCCAAGCGCTACCTGGTCAGCCATCACCCGGCGAAGACGTTCGAGATTGACGAAACGGTCATGAACGACTTCCGAAAGTTCCTGACCGACGAAAAGACCCCCTACACCGAGGCCGAACTCGGGCCGGTGACGGATTGGGTGAAGGCAAGCATCAAGTCGGAGATCTTCATCGACGCTTTCGGGCAGGATGAAGGCATGCGCGTACGCACCGAAGCCGATCCGCAGGTGCAGAAGGCGCTCGACCTGCTGCCGCAGGCCAAGGCACTCGCCGATAACGCCCGCCACGTGATCGCCGAGCGTAACGGAGCACGGGCCGCCGCCGATCGGTAAGAGGTAATGTGCAGCCAAGAGGCACGGGATCGCTCCCGTGCCTTTTTTCTCTTCCAGCAACAACTGGCAACTGACAACTGTTTTAGTTCCCCGCGGCCGCCCTCCTGCCCGGCGCCTCCGCCGATTGCGGCGGGATTCTGAAGCAATTCCGAACCGTTTCCACCACCTGCCCGTCGTTCCACTTGCAAACGACTCCGGCGGCGCCCAGGTGAGTAACGAAAGCTTCCGCAAATGGATGGCGGGGCTTGCTGTGCATCACCACCACCGGCAGTCCCACGTGTTCGCGCGCCAGTACTTTCAACACGCGCTCACAGTTCAGCTCCGGCGGATGATCGCCGACCAGCAGCAGGTTGAACCCACCGTCGGCCAGCACTTCCAGGCCTTCCGGAAGGTCCCAGGCGGTCTGAGTTTCGTATCCCTCCTGTTCCAGCGCCCGTTCGAGCGCAATCAGAACTTTTTCGTCGTTATCCACGATCAGGATGCGGTTACGCATAGCGGTCCCCCGTGTGGGCACGAGGCTGGGCTCGTGCCGTTTGGCCGAATATCCGCCGCAGAACAATTCGGCGGCGTCGATAGTTGGCGGAATTCTTAGTGTGGGCAGGCAGGTCAGGCAGAGGTTCGCCAAAGGAAGGCAGGAAAGGCAATCCGCGCGGAATGTAATGCGCGCTGCCACCGTAACTCCAGGGATTCCGCTGGGAACCCCGGCCCCGGTACTTACGCGAATAGCTTACTCCCGTTCGGCAACTTGCAACAGTGCCCCAGAACACCGCGTTGCATGGGCTATTCCCAAAATGGGTGAAGCGGCGTAAGGCTCAAGGCACAAGGCAGGCGATCCTCCGGCCTTGAACCTTATGCCTTGAGCCTTGCGCCTATTCCTGCTACCATCCGCGCCCATGCCAGCCTCCCAGCCGGATCATCGCGATAAGCGCCGGGTCAAGACCAAGGTCCGCGCCACGGTCAAGATCAATTCCCGCGCCGTCACGGTGGAAACGCGCGACATCAGTACCGGCGGCATGTTCCTCTACGCCGACGAAACTTTCCCGGTCGGCTCGGAGATCCAGATCGTGCTTATGCTCCCGCGCGAGCTCGGCCTGGTGACCGACCGCATGGTCTGCTGCCACGCCACGGTGCTGCGCCTCGATCCGCCCACGCCCGAGGGCAAGCAGGGTATCGCCGCCATGATCGACCGCTTCTCCGT
>DAISJI010000043.1:8279-12754 GCA_036821585.1 Terriglobales bacterium | reverse complement strand
TTGGGTCGCCGCGGCGCCGGAGAACTTCATTCGCGCCCTGGCTAGCGCGGGCACCGGCCGCGAGTACCTCGATGTCGTCTGCCTCCGTTACAACGCCTCCACCAATTCGTCCTTGCTGGTGCCCGCCGCGCTCCGCACCGGGCAGCCCGCCGTTTGCCGCGACACCGCCACCGATCCTCGCTCCGCCTCCTTGCGCACGGAATGTCAGGAGCGTGGTTTTTCGTCCATCATCGCGCTGCCCCTCCTGGTGGAAGGGAAAGTCTTTGGGGCGCTCGCCATTTACGCCGCCGAAACCGATGCCTTCGACGCTCCCGAGGTCGAACTGCTCCGCGAACTTGCCGGCAATGTCGGCTTCGGCCTCGAGTCCTTGCAGGCGCGCCGGCAGAAGGAGGTGGCCCAGCATGAATTGCGCGCCAGTGAAGAGCGCCTGCGCAACCTGATCGAGACCGCGAACGAAGGCATTTGCACCATCGACGCGGACGACCGCGTCACCTTCGTCAATGCCAAGATGGCGGCCATGCTCGGCCGCACCCCCGACCAGGTACTCGGCCGGTCGGCTTTTGATTTCGTCGATCCCGTGCACGACGATAACCTCCGCGCTGCCATTCGCAGGAGCCGCGACATGGCTTCTGGCAGCTCGGAAATCATCCTTTTGAGCGCCGACGCGACTCCCATCGTCACCAGCATGAATTATTCCCCCTTCACCGGCCCCGATGGCCAATATACCGGCGGGCTCGCCATGATCAGCGACATTACCGACCGCAAGCGGGCGGAGGAAAGGCTGCAAGAATCCGAGAAACGTTACCGCCTGCTCTTCGAACGCACCCTGACCGGCGTCTTTCGCGCACAAGCGGACGGCACCGTGCTGGAAGGTAACGAGGCCTTCGTCCACATGCTCGGCTATGACTCGATCGATGAACTGCTTTCCCTCAAGCTGCCGACCATGTGCGCGGCGGCGGGCTTCGTCGATCACTGGTGTGACGAACTCGCCGAAGCCGGGCACCTCGCAAATCATGAAATCCGGGTGCTGCGCAAGGACGGGGACACCGCGTACCTCCTCGCCAACCTCGTCTCGCTGCGCGACCCCGCCGGAAACCCCGAATTCATTGAGGGCACGGTCCTCGATATCACCCAGCGCCGACAACTCGAGGCGCAGCTTCTCCACTCGCAGAAAATGGAGGCCATCGGCCAGCTTGCCGGCGGCATCGCCCACGACTTCAACAACCTGCTCATGATCATTCGCAGCTATGCGGAATTGGCCGGGGAAACCGTCAAGGACGACTCCATTCGCCGCGAGCTCAACGCCATCCTCAAGGCCGCCGACCGCGGCGCAGCCCTGACTCGACAGCTCCTCACCTTCGGCCGTAAGCAGGTCTTCTCGCCCCGCTTGCTCGACATTAATTCCGTCCTCGAGAACATCACCAAGGTCCTTCCCCGCGCTCTGGGTGAAGACGTGCGCGTTGAAGTTCATGCCGGCCCGGATCTCTGGCAGGTGAAAGCTGACCCAGTGCAGATCGAACAACTCGTCCTCAACCTTGCCGTCAACGCCCGGGACGCCATGCCCGGCGGCGGCCGCCTCACCCTGGAAACGTCTAACACCGTTCTCGACACCGATTACGTCAAGTTGCACGCCGGCGTCGTCCCTGGCCAATACGTGATGCTCGTTGTCACCGACACCGGTCAGGGCATCCCGCCCGAAGCTCTGCCCCGCATCTTCGAGCCCTTCTTTACCACCAAGGAACGCGGCAAAGGCACCGGACTCGGCCTCTCCACCGTGTACGGCATCGTGCAGCAGAGTGGCGGCTTCATTTGGGTGTACAGCGAGCTGGGAGAGGGCGCGGTCTTTAAGATTTATCTCCCGCGCGCGGGGGCGGCGGTCATCGCCGGCGCCACCCCGCTCCAGAACGATGTTCCCCTGCGCGGCACGGAAACGATCTTGCTCGTCGAGGATGAAGAAGCGGTGCGTAACGCTACGCGCACTTATCTCGCTCTGCGCGGCTACACCGTCCTGGAGGCCGGCTGCGGAGAAGAGGCCCTCCGCGTTTCCGACAGCCACCCGGAAGCGATCGACCTGTTGCTCACCGACGTCGTCATGCCAGGCATGAGCGGCAGCGAGCTGGGCCGCGAAATTTCCGCCCGCCGCCCCGGCATCCACGCCATCTATGTTTCCGGCTACACCGCGGCCACCATCGGCGAGCATGGCGTCCTGCCGGCTTCTGCTTTCCTCCAGAAGCCTTTCAGCCTTGCTGTCCTGGCGCGAAGGGTCCGGGAGACGCTGGATTCCGCGGTCCGGCTGGAACAAGAACGTGTTGCCTGATAGGCGGACGGGGATTCGGCGGGACCAACTTCGCCCACATCATTTCGCTGACGTCCAAAGCCCAACGCCTGGTCACGCCGTGCCCCCCATCACAACCCGGTGTGCGTCCGAAGTGCTAATCTCATAGATTCATGTCAGCCCCTGAATCCATCTTCGTGCGCGCCTGCAAGGGCCATTCCACGCCCATCACCCCCATTTGGCTCATGCGCCAGGCCGGCCGCTACATGGCCGAATACCGCGAGGTGCGCAAACATCACTCCATCATCGAGATCTGCAAGGACCCGGAACTCGCCGCCAAGGTCACCATCGACGCCGCCGAGATCCTCGGCGTGGACGCGGCCATCATTTTTGCCGACCTCCTGCTCCCGCTCGAAGTCATGGGCATGCCCTTCCGCTTCGAAGCCGGCGAGGGCCCGAAGATCGAGAAGCCGATCCGCTCCGCGCACGACGTGGAAGTGCTCCGCGTGGACCGTGCCGGCGAACTCGGCTACGTCTCCGAATCCATCAAGAAAGTCGTAAAGCACTTCGCCTCCAGGCTTCCTGTCATCGGCTTCTGCGGCGCGCCTTTCACGCTGGCCAGCTACATGATCGAGGGGGGCGGCTCGCGCAACTACATCGAGACCAAGAAGCTGATGTACCGCTCGCCCGAGGCGTGGGACCAGCTCATGCACAAGCTGGTCGGCGTGCTCGCCGAGTTCGCCCTCGAGCAGGCGCACGCCGGCGCCGACGTCATCCAGGTTTTCGACTCCTGGGTCGGCTGCTTGAGTCCCTCCGACTACCGCCGCTTCGTCCTTCCGCGCACGACTGAGCTCATCCAGAAGATCAAGGAGAGCGGCGCGCCCGTCATTTACTTCGGCACCGATACCTCCGCGCTGCTCACCGCGATGAAGGAGACTGCGGCCGATGTGATCGGCGTCGACTGGCGCATCGGCATCGACGATGCCTGGGAGCTGCTCAAGCATCGTGGCTCCGTGCAGGGCAATCTCGATCCCGTTGTCCTGTTTGCCAGCAAGAAGGAAATTCGCTCGCAGGCCGCCGACGTGATTCGCCGCGCCGGTGGACGTGCCGGCCATATCTTCAATCTCGGCCACGGCATCCTCCCTGAAACTCCTGTCGACCACGTCAAGGACCTCGTCTACTTCGTCCATGAGTTCTCTTCCAAACACGTGACCTCCGGCAAAGTCGATTGGTTTGGAGAAGATCAGTGACCACCCCAGAACGCGCAATCCCGGCGCGTTCCGGGAGCCCCGGCATGAAGCAGGCGGTCCTTCTTCTTGCGCACGGCAGCCCCGATTCGCCCGCTGAAGTCCCCGAGTTCCTGCTCAATATCACCGGCGGACGTCCGCTGCCGCCGCCGGTAGTAGAAGAAGTCCGGCGCCGCTACTCCCTGATCGGCCACTCGCCCTTGACCGAGATCACGCTCCAGCAGGCGGATGGAACTGCAAAGCTGCTCGGACTTCCCGTTTACGTCGGCATGCGCAACTGGCGGCCCTGCACCGGCGATGCGGTAAACCAGATGACCGCCGACGGAATCGAGCAGGCGGTGGTTATCTGCCTGGCGCCGCAGAATTCGCGCACCAGCGTCGGCCTCTACCGCACTGCGCTGGAGCAGGCCGAGCCGAAATTCGTCTACGAATTCGTGGAAAACTGGCACGACCATCCCCTCTTGATACAAGCCTTCGCCGAGCGTCTTGAGCGCGACTGGAAACGGGCCTGCGACGCGGCCGGCATTCGCGTACCGGTAATCTTCACCGCGCACAGCGTTCCGCAGCGCACCATCGAAGGTGGCGATCCCTACGAAGAGCAGGCGCGCCAGACCGCCGGCATGGTCGCCATGGAAGTGCCGTCGCTGAGCATGGATCAGTACACCTTCGCGTTTCAGTCGCAGGGTATGTCGGGCGGGCCGTGGCTCGGGCCGACCGTGGAAGACACGATCCTCAAGCTGAAGGAACAGGGCCACCAGGGCGTGTTCCTTCAGCCCATCGGATTCGTCTGCGACCACGTCGAGGTGCTCTACGACATCGATATCGGTTTTCGGAAGTTCGCGGCGGAAAACGGAATGCTCCTGTGGCGCGCCGAGTCGTTGAACGATTCGCCGACCTTGTGCGCTGCCATCGCCGACATCGCCCGCTCCGTGCTCGCGAAGCCGGAACCCAAT
>DAISJI010000043.1:5957-8179 GCA_036821585.1 Terriglobales bacterium | reverse complement strand
ATCGCCATCATCGGCGGCGGTATCAGCGGCCTCAGCGCCGCCATCACGCTGGAGCGTGCCCGCGCCGGCGGCGCTCCCCTCGAGTACCGTATCTTCGAAGCCGGGCCGCGTCTCGGCGGCGTCTTGCTCACCGAGCACATCGACGGCTGCGTTGTCGAAGGCGGGCCCGATTCCTTTCTCACCGAAAAATTCTGGGGGCTCGATTTCGTCCGCGGCATCGGCCTGGGTGATCAGCTCATCAGCTCCAACGACGCCGAGCGCAAGACCTACATCCTTGTAAAAGGACGTCTGGAGCCGATTCCCGACGGCCTCATGTTCATGGTTCCGACCAAAATCGCGCCCATTCTGACTTCCGGCCTGTTCTCGCTTCGCGCAAAAGTCCGCATGGCTTTCGAGTATTTCCAAAGGCCTCAGATCACCGGCAAAGACGAGACAGTCGCCGAAATGGTGGAGCGCCACTTCGGCCCCGAGATGGTCGATCGGCTTGCCGACCCGCTGCTCGCCGGAGTTTACGGTGGCGCAGCCTCCCAGCTCAGCGCTGCTGCCGTCCTGCCGCGTTTCGTGGACATGGAGAAGAAATACGGCAGCCTCAGCCGCGCCATGCTCGCCGCCCGCAAACAGATGTCGCAATCGAAGAATGCACGGCAGGCTCCGCGCCCGCTGTTTACTTCGCTGAAAAATGGCATGCGCCAACTTGTGGAAGCGATTGAGCCGATGCTCATGCCGCGCTGCGCACAGACCAGTTGTTCTGTCGTCGGTCTCACCCGCTCGCCGGACCGCTGGATACTGACCCCGCTGCAAGGCTTGCCCGATGAGTTCGACGCCGTGGTCCTCGCCGTGCCCGCGACCGCCGCATCCGCGCTCCTCCGCAACCTCGCGCCGCCTCTCGCCGACGAACTCGGCCAGATTCCTTACAGTTCTTCCATTACCGTGAACCTCGGTTACAGCCGCAGCGATCTGCGCCATCTTCCGCCGGGCTTCGGGTTCCTGGTGCCGCGCAGCGAGAATCGTCGCCTGCTGGCCTGTACCTTCGTGCACGTGAAATTCCCTCACCGCGCGCCGGAAGATAAGGGCATCCTGCGCTGCTTCATCGGTGGCGCCCGCGACGAGTCGGTGTTCGATCTTTCCGACCAGGACCTCATCGAAATGGTCCGCCGCAACCTCGCCGAGATCCTCTCGCTCACGGCCGAACCGCGCTTCGCTCGCGTCTATCGCTGGCGTGGTGCCATGGCCCAGTACATCTCCGGACACCTCGCCCGCGTGCAGCGCATCAAGCAGTTGCAGTCTTCCATCCCGGGCCTCTATCTGGCCGGCAACGCCTACCAGGGCATTGGTGTTCCCGACTGCATCGCCTCCGGCGAGTCCGCCGCCAAGAACGCGTTGCAGTTGGTGCTTGCCGCGGAATCCAAACGGGCCTGATTCCGCTGTTTCCTCCGGGGTGAATTTCCCGGGCGCGACTTGCGTCCTTCTACCGTGTTCCTTCATCCAAAGCAGACGAGGTGAGGGATGGCCCGTTACATAGTTGGCATTCTGCTGGTCGCGGCCGTGTTTGCGGTGGCCCAGCATCAGCATCACGACATGTCTTCCATGCCGCAGCAGCAGGTGCAGGCGCCCGACGCCATGGATCCCGCCATGCCTGCCATGCAGCACCGGCACAACGACATGGGGCCGCACATGAAGCTCACTTCTTTGAGCCCGCCCGCCGCCGCCGACCGCCAGCGCGCCGATGCCATCGTTCAGTCCGCGCGCAAGGTCATGGAGCGCTACACCGACTACCGCGAGGCCATGGCCGACGGCTACCGCATCTTCCTGCCCAACTTCCCGCAGAAGATGTATCACTTCACCAACTATCGCTATGCCGTCGAAGCGGCCTTCGGCTTCGATCCCGAACATCCCACGTCGCTGCTCTACGAAAAGACCGGCGACAACAGTTGGAAGCTGATCGGCCTGATGTACACCGCTCCGGCGCGCTCTTCGGTGGATGAACTCGACTCGCGCGTTCCGCTCAGTGTTGCGCAGTGGCACGAGCACACCAACTTCTGCGCCGCGCCCAAGGGACACGAGAGCGAGTACTTCGGCAAGAACCCGAAGTTTGGCCTGCTCGGTTCGATCTGGACTAAGGAAGAATGCGAGAAAGCGGGCGGGACCTTCCGTCCGCAGATGTTCGGCTGGATGGTCCACCTCTATCCCAACGAGAAGACGCAGGACGCCATCTGGTCGGT
>DAISJI010000043.1:0-5857 GCA_036821585.1 Terriglobales bacterium | reverse complement strand
CCGCCGCCTGCGCCTCCACCCACGCGTCGTACCCGCCGGTCACGTCCGTGACCTTCGTGAATCCCGCACGCTGGAGCAGCGACGCCGCGATCATGCTGCGGTAGCCGCCTTTGCAGTGGACGGCCAGAGGGGTGTCTTTGTCCACCGAAGGCAGCTCGCGCGGAAAATTGTCCAGCGCGTGCCACGTCGCGCCCTCGATGTGTCCACCCTGCCATTCGCTTTCGCGTCGTACGTCCAGCACTTTGAACTCTGCGAGCCGCCCGCGCAGGTCCTTGGCCGCAATCTGCGGAATTGACTGTACCTGCTCTCCCGCTCTCTGCCACGCCGTCATTCCGTCGCGTAGGTATCCGACCGTGTGTTCGATTCCGACGCGCGCCAGCCGCGTGCGCGTCTCTTCTGCCTGTTCTGCCGATTCGGCTACGATCACCACGTTCGCCGACAATCCCAGCACGATCCCTGCCCACGACGCGAGCTGTCCTCCGAACCCGATGTTGATAGCTCCCGGCACGTGCGCCACCGCGAATTGCGCCGCCGGACGAACGTCGAGCACCATCGCGCCGTTCGCCTGTGCCAGCTTCACCTCGGCCGTCGAGAGCGCCACGATCGGCGGCAACTCGGTCATTGCTGGCGCGCCCTCGCGATTGATGGCCGCATCCTGCGCGAAGTACGCCGGACGCGGCGGCAGATTTGCAGTCAGGTCCACTACGAATTCTTCCTGCGATGCGATCTGAAGCGCGTGATTGGCCAACCGCTCCGCTCCGATGGTGGAGAAGCGCGCGTTGCTCATGCTGCGCCCGCACAGCGATCCCGCCCCGTGCGCCGGATAGACCAGCACATCGTCCGGAAGCGACAGCAACTTGCGGTGCAGGCTGTCGTACATCAGCGCGGCGAGTTGTTGCGGCGTGTGCGTGTCGGACAAATCGGGTCGGCCCACGTCGCCGATAAACAAGGTGTCGCCGGTGAGAACCGCCCACGGGTGCGGCTCTACGTTTTTTTGGTGAACGACCAGGCAAATGCTCTCCGGCGTATGGCCCGGAGTCTCCAGCACGCGGATTAACGACTCTCCGAACTGCACCGTCGTTCCGTCTTTCACCGCCACGTGCGGAAATTTCGCTCCCGCTTTTTCGCCGATATAGATCTTGGCGCCGGTACGCTCCGCCAGTTCGCGGTGCCCGCTGACGAAGTCGGCATGCAGGTGCGTCTCGAAGATGTGCTCGATCCGGAGGTTCTGCTCGGCGGCAGCTTTCAGGTAAATATCAACATCGCGCTGCGGATCTACGACCACGCCCACCCCATTCGATCCAAGCAGGTACGACGCGTGGGCCAGGCAGCCGAGATAAAACTGTTCGAAGTACATCACATCCTCCAACGGGCGGTAGTTATACCATTTCTGCTTTCTGATTTTTGATTGTCTCCCCGGCTGGGAACAACTGCCCGTGAAAGGTCCTGGCCCGTTACCGGGTTGACGCCTGCGGCCTCGCAATAGAAGGCAGCTGTCGAGAAATCCTTTAGAATCGCCGCACATGCCAGATTCCGTCGAGACCTCGGGCAGCGCTCCGCCAACCCTGTTCCGGCGCGCGCTGCGGCAGTTCCGGCCATCGCACGAGCACAGCGCCTTCAGCGCCACGCTCCTGCTGATGACTGCCGTGATGCTCTCGCGCGTGATTGGCTACGTCCGCGAGGCGTATATCGCCTGGGCCTTTGGCGCCGGCCCGCTTACCGACGCCTACAATGCCGCCTTCACCATCCCCGACTGGCTCAACTACCTGGTCGCCGGCGGAACGGCCTCGATCACGTTCATTGCGATTTACACGCGCTTCCTGTCGGAGAAGCGGGAAGCGGAGGCCGGGAAAACTTTCTCGGTGATCATCACCGTGATGAGCACGGTGCTGATCGTCGGCATCGTTTTGATGGA
This sequence comes from Terriglobales bacterium, assembly GCA_036821585.1. Classification (GTDB taxonomy): domain Bacteria; phylum Acidobacteriota; class Terriglobia; order Terriglobales; family Acidobacteriaceae; genus DAISJI01. The sequence continues at coordinate 3,942 of DAISJI010000043.1, read as the reverse complement.
AGTCTTCACCCGCCCCATCGAGCGCATCGTCTTTCCCGGCTTCAGCCCGTCGCAGTTGGACCTGTGCGTCAACCTGACGCGCATCCTGCTGCCGGCGCAGCTCTTTTTTTACGTCGGCGCAGTGCTTTCCGCGGTTCTGCTCTCGCGGCGGATGTTCCTCATCCCGGCATTCACGGGCGTGGTGTACAACATCGGGATTATCGCCGGCGGCGTGATCGGCGCCCGCCGCTTCGGCATTGCGTCGCTGGCGGCGGGCGCGGTCGCTGGATGCGTATTGGGCCCGTTCCTGCTGAACGCGATTGGCGCCGCCCGCACCGGGATTCGCTATCGCCCATCGTTTGACACCCGCAACCCGGCCTTTCGTGAGTGGGTGTGGCTCTCCATTCCGCTGATGCTCGGCGTCTCGCTGGCCACCGCCGACGACTGGATCCTGCGCTTCTTCGCTTCGCACGGCATCGGCGACATCACCCGCCTCAATTACGCCAAGCGCCTCTTCGCCGTCCCCATGGCCGTCCTCGGGCAGGCGACCGGCCAGGCGTCGCTACCGTTCTTCGCGCGCTTGTGGGGTGAAAAGAAGACTGCGGAATTCGTGGCGCAGGTCAACGGATCGGTATACCGGGTGAGTGCGGCATCGCTGCTCGCCAGCGCATGGATGATGGCCGCGGCATTGCCCGTGATCGACCTCTTGTATCGCCGTGGAAGGTTCCAATTTTCCGATTCTCAGGAAACCGCCGCCCTCTTTTTCTGCTTCGCGATCTCGCTCGCCTTCTGGTCGGCGCAGGCGCTCTACGCCCGCGCCTTCTACGCAACCGGCAACACGCTCACGCCGATGGTTGCCGCCACCATCGTCACCGCCGCTTCGCTCCCGGTGTACTGGGCCCTGTTTCACGCATTCAACGTCACCGGATTGGCGCTCGCCTCCGATATCGGCATCTTCGCCAATACCGTGGTTCTCGCCCTGCTTCTCCATCGCAAGGGGTTGGTCCCCATGAGCTCGCTGCCATGGCGAGAACTAGGGAAAGCGCTGGTCACCGCCGTGCTGGCGGGGGCGGCAGCATTCTTCGCGGCGCGCGCAATTCCTGTGCACGGCAGTCGCCTCGCGGATTTCGAGTCACTCGGCATGGCGACGCTGACTTGGGCGGCTGGCGTTGCGGCCGGCCTGTGGATCACACGTTCCGAGTTGCCGCGCCACCTGCTTCGCCGGCGTTCCCTGCTGTCCGCCGCCGTTCGCGCCGAAAACGGTACCCCACCGCCGGAAATTCAGCCGTGATTCGGGTTACACTAAAGTGCATCGCAGATTGCTAGCCGCATCATTTTCGTTACCTGGGTAAGCTTTTCCTGGGAAGCGGTTCGTCGTATTGTCGAATACGTCTTCTAGCGTCTTTTGGCGCCCGCGCGCAACCTCATGGCCTCTTCCAGTGCGTACCCGTCGAGCCCTGTCGCCAAGTGGCGCTCCGCGCGACGGCTGTTTCCGATCTATTGCGCGCTGGCTGTCCAGTTCGGACTCGACAGCCCACCCTACGACAATCTCGACGACGCCGATCCACAGAGCGATCCCGATTTCATGCCGCGCGTGCAGGCCTGGTTCGACGCCATTGATGCCCGCCTGCACGTCGCCCAGTTTCGCCAGTTGTTGCAGGGCACGGCCGTTGCGTCGTCGGAAGACAGGCTTCATGCCCTGATCGAGCGCCACTACACCAAGCCCGAAAAAACCGAGGCTGACCGCGACAAGCTCGATTTCCTGCTCGTCCAGTATTTCGCCGTGTGCTCTCCGCCCAGCCTCGCCGACCGCGACCTGCGCATGGAAGACGCCGCCGAAGTGCTGGCCCCGGTGCTCGGTCCGGTGAGCACGGAATTGCCCGAGTGGCTCCGGCCGCTCGTTCCCTGGGTCGCCAGCCTGCCGAAATTCACCAGCCTGCGCGATTTGCAGGAAAGCCAGCTCGTGCAGCAGGGACGCCAGTTGAGGGCCTCGGCGCGCCAGCTTTACTACGCGCCCACCGCCCTGGTCGCCTTTACCCGCTTCAGTTACCTGCTGCGCCGGACCTTCTTCCACCTGATCAATTCTGAATTGAAGATCATTGATGCCGGGCTGGAGAAGCTGGCTGGCTACGGGCAGGAAACGCTGGACTGTTCGTCAGGGCAGATGTCGCCCGCGACCCCGATCGTGGAGTTGCGGCGTTTTTGCGATACCTACAAGAAGCCCATGCTGCCCGAATACTCGGTGGACACGTCGATCCTGCGCTTGGTTCAACTGCGCCAGATCGTGGACGGGGCGCTGGCCGAGATCGAGTTGCCCAACGATCCGATCCTGGCCCAGATCGAGGCAGGCTGCCGGCGCGTCGAGGCGGAGCTGATCGCGATGCGCAAGCTGGCGGCCGGACTGGCGGCGGAGCGTCGCCGAACGGTTGCCGCCGGCAAACCGGCGGCCGCCACAGGCAGCCCGTTCGAAGAAGTGCTGGAGGTCCCTTTCGAGGTCCCCATCGCGGTGCAGGCGGATCCCGAGCCGCTGGGAGCGGTCATTGAGACCGTACCCGAGCCGGCGTCTTTGGTCCCGGAGATTCAGGTCGAAACCGCGCCCGTGCCTCAGCCGCACGTACCGGAGCCCAGCTTGACCGACGCGATGGAAGAGATCCGCAAGAAGCTCGCCGCCGCGCCACGTAAGGGAATCAGCAGCCTGAACATCGCGGGCACCGCCCTGCTGCTCAGCCCCGACGAAGTCGAAGCGTTCCTCCGTCCCAGGGATGCGGCCTCCATCGACCTGCAGCGTTCCCTCGCCGCACGCGCTCTTCTGCTCCAGGCTGTCGAACTGCAGAAGAAGACCTCCTCGCCCGAACTGCTGAGCAAGAGCATCCAGTTGTGCCGGACCGAAGCCGCCAGCATCCAGCAGCACTGCACTGAGGCCAAGCTGGCGAACAATTCGGGAGCGGCGGTCACGCTGAATGCGAGCGCCAGCCAGTTGTTGTCGCTTTTGCGTCAGGTCGAGCGCATATCGCGCGCCAGCTAAGCGGCAGCGCCGCGCTCCCCGAGTATCGCGCGGATGACTTCCGCGGACGCTCGCAACCCGTCCAGGTGCGTCGGCCCGAAAGCCCCGTTGCGGGCGGTAGAAACTTCAATCATCGCCGCTGGAGCGCCGTCCGCGGACTGCATCGGAACGATCGCTACGCTGCCGATGTTGGCCGTCTTGCAGAGTCCGGCGTCCACGCGTGCGTCCGATTGAGTGTCGTGGCAGTACACCAATTGACGCGTCCGCATGGCCTCGCCGCTCAGTCCGCTTTCCGTTTCCAGCACCACGCCGGTCTCGGAAGCATTTCCGGAGCTGCCCACGCAGACCATCTCACCTGCTTGCAGGCGCGCAATCGCGACCCCATCCGCGCCCAGGATTCGTTGCATCTCACGAGCGAGGAATTCCGATGCCGCCGCCGTCGTCATGCCGCTACGATGCACCTCGGCGGCCGCGGCTTTGACCGCCTGCACGATCGCAGCAGCGCCAATCGCGCTCGTTCCTGGTTCAGCGCCCGGCGGTATGACCTCGATGCTGAACCCTTGCGGCTCCGTTGTGGGATTTGCCGTGCGTGATCGCAATTGTTCCACGCTGCGGAAGAACTTGTTCAATACAACCGCGTCCACCTCCACTCCCTTGGTTGCCATATCGCCGGCCAGGTCTTGTACGGCTTGCACTACGAACCTGAGCCGCTCGGAATTCAGGTACGCAAGCAACGGGAAGGCCTTGTTCCCTTCGTCCTTCACTTCATGCCACTGCTGCAAGGCCCAGACAGTTTGCCGAGTTTTCGCAATGGCGTCGCGGAATTCCTGGAGAGCTTCGGCGTTGGGAGGCGTACGTTTTACGACTTTCTCGATGTGGAGAAGCCCGCGAGCGCAGGCGCGCACCAATTCGTCGGGATCCCGGGGCGACTTGAAACCGGCGAGAACTCGCAATGCTTC
>DAISJI010000042.1:8821-12993 GCA_036821585.1 Terriglobales bacterium | reverse complement strand
CCCCATGGTCTTCGCCCAGGAAGCCAAAGTCGCTCAAGGCAAGGCCGACGTCTCCAAGATGCACGACACGCTCCCCGACAAGGAGTTCACCGCCAAGACCACCGACGTTTCCTTTACGGCCCCTAACGGCGAGCGCGTGCAGCGCCTGGAAATCGTGATCGCCGGAGTCTCGGCCAAACAGGTTTGGGACATGGTCAGCACCTCGCAAGGCCTGCGCGCGTTCGTCGCTCCCGTGACCGATGTCGAGATGAAATACAACGGCAAGTACTACACCAACTACCAGCCCGGTTCGAAGATCGGCGATCCCGGCACCATTTACAACACCGTGCTGGCCTACATCCCGATGGAGATGGTCGCCATTCACGTCAAGCTGGGGAAGGTGGTCTTTCCCGCCTCCGTTGCCGATGCCGACCGCCTCAACGCCATCCTCGCGATCAAGGACTTGGGCGATAACCGCGTCCGTGTTTCGGAGACGATGGTGGGCTGGCAGACCGGCGAGGACTGGGACAAGGTGTACACCTTCTTCCAGACCGGCAACGCCTACACCCTCGGCCAGCTCTACAAGGCGCTGACGATCGGGCCCAGGCAGTGGAAATCGCAGTAGCTGCGGCGGCTGATTTATACTGGTAGGTTATGGCGGTCATCAAGGACATCGCGGCTATCGCCAAGGGGATGAGCGTCACCCTGCGGGAGCTGTTCCAGCCCACCGTGGTCGAGAACTATCCTGACGGCCCCGGCCCCCTCCGCGGCGCCAAGTTCCAGGAACGCTATCGCGGCGTCCATGTACTCCAGCGCGACGAAAACGGCCTGGAAAAGTGCGTCGCCTGTTTTCTCTGTGCCGCCGCCTGCCCGTCGAACTGCATTTACATCGAAGCTGCCGAAAACACCGCCGAGCACCGTGTCTCCGGCGCCGAGCGCTACGCGAAGGTCTACAACATCGATTACAACCGCTGTATCTTCTGCGGATATTGCGTGGAAGCGTGCCCGACGGATGCAATAACGCATGGGCACGGGTTCGAAATCGCTACGTTGAATGCGAGTAACCTGGTGTACCGGAAGGAGCAGTTGCTGTCGCCGGTACCGGCGCATTTGGGGGCGAACGCCATTTTCAATAAAGCAGAAATCGAGAAGAATCCGAGACTGAGCGAGGAGATGCCGGCCGGTTGATGAGGCCGGTTCGCGCTTGGAGAAATCAAGCAACCGGCCAGAAATGGCCGATTTTTCATTTAGACTGAAAGTACTTTTACTATCCAGGAAAAGTCTTATTCATGGCTGATTTTCTCAGTACGGTACGAGAGCGCGTCGTCATCTACGACGGCGCGATGGGCACGTCAATCCAGGCGCGGAACCTGACGGTGGATGATTACTGGAACAAAGAGGGCTGCAACGAGCTGCTGGTGCTGAGCCGGCCGGACGTGATCCGCGAGATCCATGCCGCGTACTTTGAGGCGGGCTGCGACATCGTGGAAACGGACACGTTCGGGGCTACCCGCGTGGTGCTCGCCGAATATGAGCTGCAGGACAAGACGCACGAGATCAACCGGGCGGCGGCGCAGCTGGCGAAGGAAGTCGCGCAACAATTCTCGAACGGGAAGCCGAGATTTGTTGCCGGGTCGATGGGGCCGACCACGAAGCTGCCATCGCTGGGGCACATCGGCTTCGACGCGATGGCGGAGAGCTACACGGAGCAGGCGCTGGGGCTGATTGAGGGCGGAGTGGACGTGCTCCTGATCGAGACCTGCCAGGACATTTTGCAGGCGAAGGCGGCAATCGTCGGCGTCAGCGAGGCGATGAAGAAGGCGGGCAAGCGCTTGCCGGTGCAAGTTCAAGTGACGCTGGAAGCCACGGGCACGATGCTGCTGGGGACGGAGATCGGCGCGGCGCTGACCACGCTGGAGCTGTTCGACATCGACATCGTCGGATTGAACTGTGCCACCGGTCCCAAGGAGATGAATGACGCGGTGCGCTACCTGGGACTGAATGCGCCGCAGCACGTGTCGGTGCTGCCAAACGCGGGCCTGCCGCAGAACGAGGGCGGGCGGGCAGTGTACAAGCTGCAACCGCGGGAACTGGCCGAATTTCACAAGCACTTCATCACGGATTACGGGGTGCGGCTGGTCGGCGGGTGCTGCGGGACAACGCCGGAGCACATCAAGATCGTGGCCGCGACGTGCGCGAACCTGGAGCCGGCGAAGCGCGACGTGAAACCGATGGGCGCGGCGGCGAGCGCGTACTCGATGGTGCCGCTGGACCTGGAGCCGAAGCCGCTGATCGTCGCGGAAGAGATGAACACGACGACGCGCAAGGTGGAGTTCCGCGACCTGGTACAGAAAGGGAATTACGACGCGATCCTGGCGATGGCCAAAAAGCTGGTCAACGAAGGCTCGCACATGCTCGACCTGTGCTGCGCGATCGTGGGTGAGGACGAAAAGGTCTACATCAGCAACGTGCTGGAAAGGGTCGCGACGCGCGTGCCCGCGCCGGTACTGCTGGATTCGACGGAAGCGGACGTCATCGAAGAGGGCCTGAAGCGGGTCCCGGGCAAGCCGATCATCAACTCCATCAACCTGGAAGACGGGGAGAAGCGCACGTCGAAAGTGCTGCCGATGGCGAAGAAGTACGGCGCGGCGGTGATCGCGCTGACCATCGACGAAGACGGCATGGCCCTGACTGCGGACAAGAAGGTCGCAATCGCCAAGCGCATCTACGACCTGGCGGTGAACAAATACGGGATGCGGCCGGTGGACCTGATTTTCGACGCCCTCACGCTGCCGATCACGACCGGTCAGGACGACTACCGGACAGCGGGCATCGAGACGCTGAACGCGGTCAAGCGGATCAAGGAAGAGTTGCCCGAGGTAAAGACGATCCTCGGTGTAAGCAATATTTCCTTCGGTCTGAACGCATATCCGCGGCGAGTGCTGAATTCGGTCTTCATGCACGAAGCGGTGAACAACGGCCTCGACATGGCGATCGTGAATTACTCGAAGATTTATCCGCTGTACAAGATCGCCGACGAGGAAGTGGCCCTGGCGCGGAAGCTGATCTTCCATGACAAGTCGGACGGCGACCCGCTGCAGAAGTTCATGAATTTCTTCAGCGGGCGGAGCGCGAAGGCGGAAGAGCCGATCCACGCCGAGAACCTGAGCGTCGAAGACAAGCTGAAGTTTTGCATCGTGCAGGGCGAGAAAGCAGTGGGCGAAGGCGCGCACAAGCAGTCGCTCGAGCAGATTCTCGAAGACGCGCTGAAGACCTACACGCCGCTGGACCTTATCAACAACGTGCTGCTGGGCGGGATGAGGACGGTGGGCGAGCTATTCGGCGCGCGCAAGATGCAGTTGCCGAGCGTGCTCGATTCGGCAGGCGTGATGAAGGCGGCGGTCGCGTACCTGGAGCCGAAGATGGAGAAGGTCGAAGGCTCGCAGAAGGGCACGATGGTGCTGGCGACGGTGAAGGGAGACGTCCACGACATCGGCAAGAACCTGGTGGACATCATCCTGAGCAACAACGGCTACAAGGTGATTAACCTGGGGATCAAGCAGCCGGCGGAGACGATCATCAAAGCCGCCATCGAGCACAAGGCGGACGTGATCGGGCTGAGCGGGCTGCTGGTGAAGTCCACGCTGGAAATGAAATACGTGATCCAGGACCTGCAGATGCAAGGGCTCAAGGTCCCGGTGGTGTGTGGCGGTGCGGCGCTGACGCGGAAGTACGTGGAGGACGACCTGCGCAAAGAGTACGAGAGCGCGGTGTTTTACGCCAACGACGCGTTCGACGGGCTGCACACCATGGACGACCTGACGCAGTCGCAGGAGCAGCGTGAGGCGGCGCTGGCGGCAGGACGCGTGGTGAAAAAGTTCGCGAAGGCAGCAGTTGCGGCCGCGGAGGCCGAGGTTTCGACGGAGCGGAGCGCGGCGGTGGGTCCGGCGCCGAATATCCCGAAGCCAAGGTTCTGGGGCGCAACGGTGAAGAAAGATTGGGACCTGCGCGAGGTGTTCCAGTACATCAACGAAACGGCGCTGTTCAAGAACCAGTGGCAATTGAAAACGGCGTCGCAGGAAGACTACGTGCGGCTGGTAGAGGAGAAGTACAGGTCGCTGCTGGGCGTGCTGGAAGAAGAAGTTATCCGCGAAGGATGGTTCGAGCCGAAGGTGGTGTATGGGTACTGGCCG
>DAISJI010000042.1:4168-8721 GCA_036821585.1 Terriglobales bacterium | reverse complement strand
ACGATTGGGCACAAGGCGAGCGAGTTGACGCACAAGCTTTTCCAGACGGGCGAGTACACGCGCTATCTGTACCTGCACGGGCTGAGCGTGGAGACGGCGGAGGCGCTGGCGGAGCTGTTGCATAAGAAGATGCGTGAGGACCTGGGGATTGCGGGTGAGGATGCAGCGCGCATTGGGGACTTGTTCCACCAGAAGTATCGCGGGTCGAGGTATTCGTTTGGGTATCCGGCGTGTCCGAACATGGAAGACCAGACCAAACTGTTCGCGCTGCTCAAGCCAGAGGAAACGATCGAAGTGAAGCTGACGACGGGATTCATGTTGGAGCCGGAGCAGAGTACTTCGGCGATTGTGGTGCATCATCCGGGAGCGAAGTATTTCATGGTGTAAACAGACGTAATTCGAAATTCGTAATTCGGGACGCGAGAGCGTCCCGTTTGTTTTGGGGCATAGACACAAAAGATCAGCGCAGAGGTCGCAGCGGGACAGAGGAAAACACAAGGTCCTTCGACTCGGATGCGGCGTGCGACGCGAAAGGCGCGCGTCGCGTGCTGCCGCATCCTCGCTCAGGATGACAAACATGGAGGTGCAGTGTGACCGGCGAGACGCCGGTGCTACGGTCGGCCATTATTTTGGCGAGACGAGGTGCCAGTTGGAGGGCGTAATAGTGGGAGATGCGGGGCAGGGGGCGCGGAAGCGTTCGGCGGTGAAGCTGGGCATTTCGTGCCCGGGATGGGGAAGATAGTAGATGACGACGGATTCGACGTAGGGGATGAGGCCCTTGGCGATGAGGTCTTTCCTCTTCGCTTCGTCGGCGCCGGTGAACAGGGAGCAGGTGTCGTGATAAACGATGCCGAAGTTCTCGAGCGGGCGGAGCGAGTTTTTCTCGAAGGTCTCGAGCGACGCTTCGCGGGAGAGTTCGCCGTTGTGGGTGGCCTCGCCGGTGAGGAGGAGTTCGTTCTTGTCGTCGCGGTTGAGGTCGAAGGTGCGAGCGATGGAGGAGTAAGGGGTGTCGGAGGAGGCTTGGAGTTTGCTGGAGGAGAAAACGATGAGCTTATTCGACCATCCGCAGGGCAAACCGGACACCAGGTAGGCGGATTCCTGCTCGGCGGCGTAGGTGAAAGATCCCGTGGCGAGGGAGTTGATTTGCAGCGAGGGGTGCGGCTGGTTCGGCGCGACCGGACAAGAGGGCGGCGGTATGGCGGCGAGGACTCTCTTTTCGGCCTCGGAATCGATCGACGGGCGGGCGGAGGCGGCGGCGCTGCGAAAGTCGTAGAGAACTGCCTTGTCGAGAGCGGAAACGCCGGAGTTGGAACGCTTGTATTTGTCGACGAGATCCTTGCAGGAGAGCAGGGAGAAGCACAGGGCGACGACGAGGATGCGGAGGACCATTGCGCGTCCATTGTAGAAGCAAAGGCATTTCCGATTACTGATTGAACAAGAGCACCACGAAGGGCACAGCAAAGGTTTCATCACAGCGCGCATCGAGGGACACAGAGGAAAAAAGAACCCGGCCGAGGGCGACCGGGCTGCAAGTCTACGCGCAGCAAATATTTCTACGCGCAAATTCCGTTATTTACTGGCCGGCGCTGCTGGAGGAGAGGAGCATGGGACGGCTGAGTTCCATGACGATCTCGGTTCCGGCGGGCAGGCTGGCGTCGCGAGTTTTGCTCAGCCAACGGACGACGCTGGCGGTAGCGCCAATGCCGGCGCCAATCAACATTCCCTTACCACTGTGGGCGACCAGCGCTCCGATACCCGCGCCCGCGCCGGTGGCAATGCCGGTTTCTTTCCAGTCGCGCCCATCATGACCACGGCCGTGGATGCGGCCCTCGTCGTCCACGTTGACGTCCCTGCTGTTGCTGGTATCCACGATGGTGGCAACGATGGAGTAGCGGGTACCGTCGGGCATGGTGACGAGCTCGGGACGGAGGTCGATGACGGGTGTGCCATGGAAACGGCGCATATCTTCGACGCGGATGATCTTGCCTTCGAGCGCGGCGCCGACGGGAATGATGGTCTTCGAGTTGAGCATCACGGGCTGGGTGACGCGTCCGGCGAAGCGGTCGCCCGCTTTGTTGGTGCGGGTGGAGATCGGAGTCTCGAGCTTCATGTAAACCGGCGTGCCCGGGGGCAGCGCCAGATCGGTGGTCTCCGGTTGGGCGACGGGCGCGGGCGCTGCTTGAGCGATCGCGGCCGCTTGCTGAGCCATATCGGCCGAGGTCGTGGCGGAGAGTGGGCGCGTAACCGCGGCGCTGGGTTTCGAGGTTTGCGCTGCCGCGGCGATGGCGAGCGCCAGGGGGAGTAGCAGGAGCAGTTTCTTCATATCACCTCCGAAAACTAATTTCAGTTTCAAGTTTCAGTTTCGAGCAAGCTTGAAACTGAAAAATTAAAATCACTGTTCCGCGGAATACTTGCCCGACTCGGGGCGCGTGAGTCCGCGGAGGATGTGCAAGACGGCTTCGAGCGGCGCACGGTCGCGATGGTCGATGCCGACATATGCGAAACGGGCCATGGCGTGGACGTCGATGACGAAAGTCGCCGGCCGCGCGATGTTGAAGGCGCCGATACCGATGCGGTGGTACACGCCGTAAGACTTGGTGACGGCGCGGTCCTCGTCGAGCAGGAACGGGAACGAGACCTGGTGATCGGCAAAGAAGTTTCCCGGATGAAACATGCCGGTGCGCTTCTCGGCGGCGACGTACACCAGCGCGCTGAACTTCTCGATCTCGTCTTTGATGGGCTCAAACTGAGCCATGCGCTTCACGCAATTGGGTCACCAGGTGCCGCGAAGAAATTCGACGATTACGGGGCCGTGCTTGAGCATTTCGCTCAAGACGAAAACTTCGGGACGGTTCGCCGCCGGGAGTGTGAAATCGGGTACGCGCGCGCCCACACGCACGGCGGAATCAGTCACCATAGTGCGAGAGTAGAACGGGTGCCGGGAGCAGGGAATAACTAGGTTGAGTCCGATAAGAGTAACGAGTACCGAGTAACCAGAGAAGGCGATCCACCGCTGAGGGTGCGAAGGTGCGCGGGGGGGAACCCTTCAACGCAAACAACGCAAAGGGATTCGTGGAATATAATCGCGGGTTTGCGGCTATGACGAAGACGTACAAGGGAGCGGGATATCTCACTGGGCGGCCAATGAAGGTGTTCAGCGCCGACAGAGAAGCGGGAATTCCCACCCGTATCGATTCGGATGTGGAAATTACGGAGCCATCAAAAATGAATATCGCAGAGATTCACGGGCGGCAAGTGCTGGATTCGCGCGGCAATCCTACGGTAGAAGCGGAAGTACTATTGGCGACCGGAACGACGGGTCGGGCGATTGTACCGAGCGGGGCGTCCACCGGCGAGCACGAGGCGGTCGAACTCAGGGACGGCGACAACAATTTCTATCTCGGCATGGGCGTGCTGAAGGCGGTGGAAGCCGTGAATGGCGAAATCGCCGACACGCTGGCGAATTTGGACGCGAGCTCACAGCGTGAACTCGACCAGAAGATGATCGAGCTGGACGGTACCGAAAACAAGGGCCGGCTGGGAGCGAATGCGATCCTGGCGGTCTCGATGGCGTGCGCGCGGGCGGCGGCGAATGAGTTCAAGATGCCGCTCTACCGTTACCTGGGCGGGCTGAGCGCGAACCTGCTGCCCTGTCCGATGATGAACATCCTGAACGGCGGCGCGCACGCGGACAATAACGTGGATTTCCAGGAATTCATGGTCATGCCAGTCGGTGCGGAGAGTTTTGCCGAGGCGCTGCGCTGGGGCGTCGAGGTGTTCCACACGCTCAAGGGTGTGCTCAAGAAGCGCGGGTACAACACGTCGGTGGGCGACGAGGGCGGATTCGCGCCGAGCGTGAAGTCGAACGTGGAGGCAATCGAAGTCGTGCTGGAGGCGATCGGGCAGGCCGGGTACAAGCCGGGCGACGACATTGCCATTGCGGTGGACCCGGCGGCGAGCGAGTTCTTCAAAGACGGAAAGTACGTGTTCAAAAAGTCGGACAAGAGCGAGCACTCGTCGGATGACATGGTGCGCTTCTGGGCGAAGTGGGTGCGGGATTATCCGATCGTGTCTCTGGAAGACGGGCTGGCGGAGGACGATTGGGAAGGCTGGGCGAGTCTGACGAAAGAGCTGGGCGGGCGCGTGCAATTGGTGGGCGACGATATCTTTGTCACCAATCCAGAGAGATTACAGCGCGGGATTGACGAGGGAGTCGCGAATTCGATTCTGATCAAGGTGAACCAGATCGGGACGGTGACGGAGACGCTGGACGCGATCGACCTGGCGCGGCGGAACGGATACACGTATGTGATTTCGCACCGCAGCGGCGAAACGGAGGACACATTTATCGCCGACCTGGCGGTTGCAACCGGAGCAGGACAGATCAAGACGGGGTCGGCGTCGAGAACGGACCGGGTTGCCAAGTACAACCAGCTTCTGCGGATTGAAGAGGAGTTGGGTGAGACGGCGAAGTTCCTCGGGCTGAAGGCAATTAATTATCACGGGGAAGCAGTTGGAAGTTAGAGGCTGTAAGTTGCAAGTTGCGGCGGGCG
>DAISJI010000042.1:0-4068 GCA_036821585.1 Terriglobales bacterium | reverse complement strand
TGGTGCTGACAATACTGGATGGGTGGGGGTTCGCGCCGCCGTCGAAGGCGAATGCGATTTCGCTGGCGCGCAAGCCGAACTACGACCGTTATCTCGCGGAGTTTCCCAACACGCTGATCCATACGAGTGGAAAGTACGTCGGGCTGCCGACGGGGCAGATGGGGAACAGCGAGGTCGGGCACCTGAACATCGGCGCCGGGCGGGTGGTGTACATGGACATCACGCGCATTGACCTGATGATCGAGAAGGGCGACTTCTTTTTCAACCCGGTGCTGATGGCGGCGATGCAGCACGCCAAGACCGGCGCGCGCAGGCTGCACCTGTTCGGGCTGCTGTCGGACGGCGGCGTGCACTCGCAGCAGAACCATCTTTATGCGTTGCTGAAGATGGCGCGGACGAATGGTGTGGACCGCGTGTTCGTGCACTGCTTCATGGACGGGCGCGACACGCTGCCTACCAATGGCGCGATGTACATCGAGCAATTGCAGCAGAAAATGCGCGAGATTGGAGCGGGGAAGATCGCAAGCGTCTCGGGGCGCTATTACGCGATGGACCGCGACAAGAAGTGGGACCGCGAGAAGAAAGCCTTCGACGCGATGGTGAAGGGAAACGCCGAGGGCGGGCGCTGCGTGGACCCGGTGCAGGGCGCGAAGCAGTCGTACAACAACGGCGTGACCGACGAGTTCATCGTGCCGTTCGTGGTCACCGACAACAATGGCGAGCCGCTGGCGACGATCCGCGACGAGGATGCGTGCATCAATTTCAATTTCCGGGCGGACCGGGCGCGGCAGATTACGCGAGTGCTGGCGCGTGAGAGCGGGCTGACTGCGGATGGCGGTCGCGATCTACCGGATGCGGAGGGACTGGATGCAGCGATCCCGCGCAGCGATCTCCCGAAGAACCTCCATTACACCTGCATGACGCAGTACGACAAGGCGTACACGCTGCCGTACGTGGTGCCGCCGGAGAAGCTGGAGAACATCCTGGCGAACATCATGGCGCAAAACAATATGCGCAACCTGCGTGTGGCGGAGACGGAGAAGTACGCGCACGTGACGTACTTCTTCAATGGCGGAGTCGAACAGCCGTTTCCGGGCGAAGAACGGGCCATGGTGCAGTCGCCGAAGGTGGCGACGTACGATTTGAAGCCGGAGATGAGCGCCCAGGGTGTGGCGGAGACGGTGACGAACGCGGTGCAGAAGGGCGCGTTCGACGTGGTGATCGTGAACTTCGCCAACGCCGACATGGTGGGACACTCGGGAAAGATCGAGCCGACGGTGAAGGCGGTGGAGACGGTGGATACTTGCCTCGGTGAAGTTTACAAAGCGGTGCGCGAGCGCGAGGGAGCGATGATCGTTACCGCCGATCACGGGAATGCGGAGATGATGATCGATCCGGCGACGGGCGGGCCGCATACGGCGCATACGACGAACCCGGTGCCGTTCATCGTGATTTCGGGAGAAAAGAAACGATTCTCGTTGCGTCCGGACGGGGCTCTTCAAGACATTTCTCCTACAATCCTGGGGCTCTTGGGTGTCGGGCAGCCGAAGGAAATGACGGGGAAAGACCTGAGAGTTTTCGGGTAGCTCGGAGAAGAAGATCACCACAGAGGACACAGAGGGAAGCAGAGGAAGACCACTCACCACCAAGGACACGAAGGAAAACACAAGGTTCCTTGCCTTCGCTCAGGATGACATGCCATTGAGTTCGTCGATCCATCCAAAACTCAAGCTTTTGATCGCGATTTACCACCGCTTCGAGTTGTGGCGGGCGCCGGAGTGGTTTGCGGAGCGGATTCAGCGGGAGTTTCCGAATGTCGAAGTGGTGCGGCGGGACGATTACACGGCGATCGGGCGCGATTTGCCGGACACCGATGTGCTGATGAGCTGGTCGATCACGGCGGAGCAGTTGGCGGCGGCGAAGAAGCTGCGCTGGATCCACTCGCCGGCGGCTGCGGTGCACCGGCTGATGATTCCGGAGCTGATAGAGAGCGACGTCGCCGTGACGAGTGCGCGCGGAGTACATGGACCAGTCGTGGCGGAGCACGTGATCGCGCTGGTGCTGGCGTTGGCGAAGAGGCTGCCGTCGGCGGTTCGGTACCAGTTGCAGAAAAAGTGGGGGCAGGAACTGCTGTGGAATGAGAGGCCGCGTCCGCGGGAGATTGCGGGAGCGACCCTGGGGCTGGTGGGGCTGGGCAGTATCGGGATAGAGGTGGCGCGGCTGGCGGAAGCGCTGGGGATGAGGGTGATCGCGGTGCGGGGAAACAAGGTCACCGCAAAGGACGCTGAGGGACACAGAGGAAAACAGCGAGCCCACCACAAAGGACGCGAACTATCGCAAAGGAAAAACGCCGAGAGCAGCGTGACCGGCGAGACGCCGGTGCTGCGGCAATACGGTCCGGACGAGATAGATGTGATGCTGGCGCAGGCGGATTACGTGGTGCTGGCGGCGCCGGTGACGCCGCGGACGCGCGGGCTGATCAATACGCAGCGGCTGGCGGCGATGAAGCGCGATGCCTACCTGATTAACGTCGGACGCGGGGCGCTAATCGACGAGCCCGCGCTGGTGTCGGCGTTGCGCGAACGTCGGATTGCCGGGGCGGCGCTGGACGTTTTCGAGCAGGAGCCGCTGGCCGAGGACTCGCCGTTCTGGGAGATGGACAACGTGCTGATCACGCCACACAGCGCAGCGCTGACGGAAAGGCTCTGGGAGCGTCATTTCGAGTTGCTGAGCGATAACTTGCGGCGGTTCATGGCAGGCGCGCCGCTGCTGGGAATGGTCGATAAGGCGCTCGGGTATTAAGGTTGTGGCATTACTCGGGACACAAGAAAGTGACGATAGAATCGCGCGTCGTTACGTAGTTCCGCTCTCCTGATTGGTTCCCCAGCCCTGTACGGCAAGAAGGACAGGCCCGGCGGAAATGCCGGGCCTTTCGTGTTTAGCAGCGTGGGCGCGGGGCCCGGCTGAGGGCAACCGGTCCCACAGCTCTTATTTGCCGCCGTTGGAGGTGTTGACGGCGACTTTCGGTATAGCGGCTTCGGCGCCGAAGCGGGTGATGTACGGATACACCGGCGTCACTTCGAACGACATCTTTTCGCGAGCGGAGTTGAGCGGGACCTTGGCGGATTTCGCGAACTGAATGCGATCGTTCCAGGAATCCACACGAATGCGGCCACCCAGCGGAAGGGCCGCAATCTGGTCCACGCTGCGCTTCTCGAGCTGCGGGGCGCCCTGCATGAGGGCGTTCATGCGCAGGCGTCCGCCCATTTCCATGCCGTTTCCCAGGTGGGCACGCAGCAAATTGGGCAAGTCCTTCTGGCGCTCGTTCAGCGCCTTGAGGAAAAGTCCGGCGTTGGCAAGCTTGTCCTTGTAAGGCGAGTTGTCGAGGAGATCGATCGCCTTGGTGTCGGCGCTCACCTCGTCGCGCTGGTTGCTGAGCAACCGCAGGCGCTCGAAGACCTTTTCGTCCTTGAAAAGCATGCGGTCGCTGAAGGCGTACTTGGTGTCGATGCGGTGGCCGAGAACGATGTGCGCCAGTTCATGGGCGAGGACGGCGGCGAGGCTGGCCTCGTCGGGAAGCACGTCAATCAGGCCGCGGCTGATGACCACGGTGTGGCCGACGGAGAATGACTCCAGCGGGACCGTCAGCAGAACGCGAGCGCGGACGTCGGGCTGGATGTCGAGCTTATTGGTGACCTCCAGGTTGGTGAGCACCTGGGTGAGGACCTTGTCCACTTCGCCTTCGGGAGCGAGGAGACCGGCCTTCTGGAGGCGCTCGATGACGTTATCCTCGGCCATGCGTTCCCATTCACGCTGGGCCTGCAGGGGCGAGGCGTCCTGCGCGGCTTCGCTGTGGTCCTGCACCTTGGGGGAGTCCACCAGGATGGTGGAGAACTCGCTGCCGCGGTTAATGGAAGCGTCGTCATAGGCCCAGAGGCGGGTCTGGCCCTTGAGGCGGAGCTTGCGGGTAATGCCAATGCCGTAGGGCATGTCGGACTCTTCGCTGTACACGTAAGCGGGCACCCAGATTCCGGGCTGCACGTTGAGGCGCCAGCTATCGAAGTGGAG
>DAISJI010000041.1:5431-13012 GCA_036821585.1 Terriglobales bacterium | reverse complement strand
GCCAGGTACCAGGGCCCAAGCTTCTTGTCCACGATCGGGCGCAGCTCGAAGGTCCACGTATCGGCCGCGATGATCGGCCGCACATAGCCGAACTCCGTCGACAGGCTCACTCCCACCGGCCAGTGCCATTTCTCCGGCACGCGCACCCGCGGCCGGATGTGCGACCCAACGTACTCCCATCCGAAACCCGAATGTGCATAGCTGAAGAAGTAAAACCCGGTCTCGAACCAGTCGTTCCAGCCGTGCGTGATCTCCAGCGTCTCGTGGACCGCGTGATGGGTCGGCCGCGTCCCCAGCTTGTCGCCGCGCGCCGTGAAGTTGGTGTGCAGCTCGACCATCGTGTCGCCCTTGGGGATGGTCTCCGATCCGTACACCTGGATTTCGTAGTTGTCCTGCGCCAACGCGGAGGCGGCGCACACCAATATGGCGGCAAAAAGAAGAGAGCGCATGGTCGAAACATTCGATGACCATGCGCTCATTCGGGTGCTCAATCGTTTTTTCTCGTTATTCGTTACTCGAACCTCAGTGCCTCAATCGGGTCCAGCCGCGACGCCTTTCGCGCCGGGTAGAACCCGAAGAAGATGCCGATGCCCATCGAGAAAAACACGGCAGCCACGATCGCCATCGGCGAAATCAGCACCGCCCAGCCCAGGGTCTTGGTGATGATGAGCGACGTCGCCACGCCGAAGGCGATGCCCACCGCGCCGCCCAGCACGCTCAGCACCACCGACTCGCTCAGGAACTGCCACTGCACGTCATGCTCGGTCGCGCCGATGGCGATGCGGATTCCGATTTCGCGCGTCCGCTCCGTCACCGACACCAGCATGATGTTCATGATCCCGATGCCGCCCACGATCAGCGACACGCCCGCAATCGACGCCAGCAGCATGGTCATCACCTGCGCCGAGCTATCGGCAAGCTGCGCCATGTCGGCCAGGTTGCGCACCATGAAGTCATCGTCCTGTCCCTGGCGAATGCGGTGGCGGTCGCGCAGCAGAGCCGAAATCTGCTGTTGCGCCGCATAGCTGGCCTGCTGCGAAACCGCCGAGACGACGATGCTGCCCAGCCAGGTTTGGCCGTTGATCTTCTTCTGCATGGTGGACAGCGGCACCACGATGGTGTCGTCCTGGTCCTGGCCCATGCCGGACTGCCCCTTCGCCGCCAGCACGCCCACCACCTGGAACGGCAGGTTGCCGATGCGCATCGTCTGCCCAATCGGATCGGTCGCGCCAAACAGGTTCTGGCGCACCGTCTCGCCGATCACCGCCACGTTCGACGCCTGCGCCACGTCCTGTTCCGTGAACGGCGCGCCCGCCGAGAACTGCCAGGAACGGATCGTGAAGAAAGACGGTTCCGTGCCGTTCACACGCGTCGCCCAGTTCTGGTTTTCGTACACTACCTGCCCGCTCGAGCCGCTCTGCCCCGCAACGGTCGCCACCGCCGGCACCTCGCGCGCGATCGCCTTCGCGTCGTCTTCGACCAGCGTCTTGGTCTGGCCCCAGCCCATCATCAGGCCGCCGCGGTTCACGCTGCCGCTCTGGATCATGAGCAGGTTGCTGCCCATCGACGCGATCTGCGTCTGCACCGCCTGCTGCGCGCCCTGTCCGACGCCCACCATGGCAATCACGGCGCCTACGCCGATGATGATGCCCAGCATGGTCAGCATCGACCGCATCTTGTTGCGCGCCAGTGCGCGCAGGGCGATTTTTAGCGTGGCACGGAAATCCATATACTTCACCAATTTGAAATTTGAAAATTGAGAATTTGAGATTTCCAATTCTCAAGTTTCAAATTTGCAATCCTTGCTTAATCTTCCAATGTCGGCATCTTCATCAGCACTTCGCTTGCGCTCGGGCGGCTCAGCACCGGCTCGTCGCGCCGGATCTTGCCGTCGCGAAATACCACGACGCGCTTGGCGAACTGCGCGATATCGAGCTCGTGGGTCACCAGGATAATGGTAAGCCCTTGCTCGTTCAGCTCCTGGAAAATCTGCATAATCTCCACCGACGTCCGGCTGTCCAGGTTGCCGGTCGGTTCATCCGCCAGCAGGATCGACGGCTTGTTCACCAGCGCCCGCGCAATCGCCACGCGCTGTTGCTGACCGCCGGAAAGCTGCGACGGAAAGTGGTCCATGCGATCGCCCAAACCCACCAGTTCCAGCGCCTTCTGCGCGCGCCCAACCCGTTCTTCCCTGGCCAGCTTCGCATACAGCGTGGGCAGCTCGACGTTTTCCAGCGCCGTCGTGCGCGACAGCAGGTTGAAGCCCTGGAATACGAACCCCAGCTCGCGGTTACGGATCGCCGCCAGCTCGTTCTTGCTGAGCTTCGAGACGTCGGTACCGTTCAACGAGTACTTGCCGGCCGTCGCCTTGTCCAGACAGCCCATCATGTTCATGAACGTCGACTTGCCCGAGCCGCTGGAGCCCATGATGGCGACGAACTCGCCGCGCTGGATATCGAGCGACACGCCGCGCAGCGCGTGCACCTTCGTCTCGCCCAGGTCGTAGTATTTATGCGCGTCTTCCACGCGGATCACCGCGTCCAGCGCGCGCTCGTTCAGTTCTTCCAGTTCTTCAAATTCCGGATTGAGTGTGGTCGCCATGCTCTAGTCCCTTGCCGCCTCGGGTTTCGAATCAAAAATCAGAAACAATCGGGTGCCCCACACTCCGCCGGTTTTGCGGTGTGTGGGATTACCGACTTACCGTCCCACTCTTCCCATTCCACCCGGCGTCGCCGCCGGACGCGCCGACGCCGCAGTTCCGCTTCCGGCCGCGCCCACCACTAGCTCATCGCCCTGGTTCAGGCTGCCGTGCAGCAACTGCGCCACCTGCGTATAGGTGTGGTCCGTAATGCCGGTCTGCACCTGCACCGGCGCGAGCTTCTTGTCGGCCGTCATCTTCCAGAGGATGGCGGTTGCGCCCGTCGCCTGTTTCTGCTGCTGCGCCTGGCCGTCGCCGCTCGCCGGCTGCGTCCGCTGGCGTCGTCCCGCGTTCGGCTGGATTCCGTTCTGCTGCAACAGCGCCTGCAGTTCTACCGGCGTCATGGTCGGCGTATAGCGAAGCGCGGCATTCGGGACCTTCAGCACGTTGGTCGCGTCCGCCACCGGCACCGTCACATACGCGGTCATGCCCGGAAACAGCTTCATGTCCGGGTTATCGAAGATGATGATCGTGTCGTACGTCACCACGTTCTGCACCGTCGTCGGGTTCATGCGGACCTGCATCACGGATCCGCGGAAAGAGTCTTTCGGGAACGCGTCCACCTTGAAGCGGACCGGCTGCCCGGTCTTGATCATGCCCACATCGCTCTCATCGGTCTTGGTATAGACCTCCATCTTGGTGAGGTCCTGCGCGATCTGGAACAGGTTCGGCGCTTGCAAGCTGGCGGCCACCGTCTGCCCCACGTCCACCGTGCGGTTTACCACTACGCCGTCAATCGGCGAGCGGATGATCGAATGGTCGAAATTCGTCTGTGCGACCGTCACCGCCGCCGCCTTCTGCGCGACCTGTGCGTTGGCCTGCGTGACCTGCGCCTGCATGGCGTTCACATCCGCCACCGCGGAATCAGCGGTAGCCTTCGACGCGTCGAGCTGCTGACGGCTGATGATTCCCTGCTCCGCCATTGCGGCATTGCGCGTGTAATCCGACTGCGCCTGCCCGGCTGTCGCTTTCGCCTTCGCCAGGTTCGCCCGGGACGCGGCGGCATTGGCGCGCGCGTTCTCCAAGTCCGCCTTCGCTTGCAGCAGCGCTCCCTGGAACAGAGAAGGATCGATCTCGGCCAGCACCTGGTCCTTCTTCACGTGCGAGTTGAAGTCGGCGTAAAGCTTGAAAATCGTTCCCGACACCTGCGATCCGACCTGCACGGTCGTCACCGCATTAATCGTGCCCGTGGCTTCCACCACGTTATGAATGTCGCCCGTCTCCGCCATCGCAGTAAAGTACTGAGGCGCGCTCTTGCGGCCAAAGCTGAATGCGGCCAGAATGCCGACGGCAATCAGCAGCGCGATCAGGATTACCCACTTGCTCTTTAGGAATTTCATGATGCCCTCACTTCGCCTCTATTCCATTTGACCCGATAAACGCCTGGAAGTGCGTTAAGCCTTGGAAATAAAGGGGTGAAGAATTGTGAAGGAAGTGCAGAATTCCGCGTGCGGAGTGCCTGGTCGCCGAAGACCGGATCTCGATCGCGGTCACTTGGCACTTAGCACTTCGCGCTTGGCACCAAAAAAACCCGCGGCGCCTGCTTTCGCAAAGGCCGCGGGCCTACTCACTGGAGGCTATTCATTGCTGGTATAGACCCCACTCCGCCGCTTAAGTTAGTAAAGCCTCTTTGAAGCTGCGGTAAAGTTTCGTTAATGGCATAAATATGAGACTTTTAGGGTGTAAGAAGTAAGTATGGATCGTGTCCTGATTGTCGACGACGACGTGGAACTCTGCGAGCTCGTCTCCGAGTATCTCAGCGGCGAGGGCTTCGAAGTGGAGGCGGTCCATGATGGCAACGAGGGTCTCAAGCGCTCTCTTACCGGCGAACACGTTCTCGTCGTGCTCGACATCATGCTGCCCGGCATGAACGGCCTCGACGTGCTGCGCAACCTGCGCAAGCAGTCGCGGATCCCGGTGCTGATCCTGACCGCGCGCGGCGACGACGTGGACCGCATCGTCGGCCTCGAGATCGGCGCCGACGATTACCTTCCCAAGCCTTTCAATCCGCGCGAGCTGATGGCCCGCGTCCGCGCCATCCTGCGCCGCTCGCATGGCGACACGCAGTCCGCCGCCGGCGAAAAAGTCACGGTCGGCGACGTGGAACTGGATCCCGCATCGCGCGTGGTGCGCCGCGCCGGCGATCCGGTCGAGTTGACCTCGGTCGAGTTCGCGTTGCTGGAAGCTCTGATGCGTGCTGCCGGACAGGTCGTCACCCGCGAGCAACTGGCGCAGAACGTGCTCGGCCGCCGCTTCATGCCCTACGACCGCAGTATTGACGTGCACGTCAGCAAGCTGCGTCGTAAGCTCGGCGACCAGAGCGCCGACGCCGAGCGCATCAAGACGATTCGTGGCGTCGGGTATGTATTTACCCGTCCCGAGGCGGAATAATTGCGCAGTCTCTTTCTCAAAATCTTTTTGTGGTTCTGGGCGATTCAAGTCCTCATCGGCCTGGCCATGTTCGCCTACTGGAGCATTCAGCCGGAGACCGTCCAGACCCGCTGGCACGCTGCCACTTCCAGCGCGATTTCCATGTACTCCCAGGCTGCCGCGGAAGAGGCTGACCGCTACGGTGAGACCGGGATCAAGAACTACTTCGAGCGCCTGAAAGGAATTTCGCGCATCCAGGCCGGTCTGGAAGACGAGTCCGGCAAACTGCTGGGCGGCGTGGTCCCTGAGCAGACCCGGCCGCTCATCACCGAAGCCAAAACCACCGGTGTGCCGGAAATTCTCGTCAAGGAAGATTTCACCTACGCCGCCATCCGCACCACCGGCCCCGCTGGCAAGACCTATATATTTGTCGCCGCCATGCCGCGTCCCGCTCCGCGCGGGGGCCCACAAACGCAGTACGTCCGCTGGGCGATGGCGATCCTGATCTCCGGCATCATCTGTTATCTCCTGACGCTCTACCTGACGCGGCCGATCCTGCGCCTGCGCGATGCGACCCATGAACTTTCCAGCGGACACCTGAGCGCGCGCGCCGGCGCCGATATGGAACGCCGCCGCGACGAAATCGGCGGCCTCGTTCGCGACTTCAACCACATGGCTGAACGCCTGGAGGCGCTCGTCACCAGCCAGCAGACCCTGCTGCGCGACATTTCTCACGAACTGCGTTCGCCGCTGGCGCGGCTGAACGTGGCGCTCGGCCTGGCCCGCCAGCGCGCGAGCGAACAGGAACAACCCATGCTCGATCGTATCGAGCTCGAAGCCGAGCGCATGAACCAGATGATCGGGCAGCTCATCAACCTGGCGCGCATGGAAACCGCTTCCGGTCCGCCACAACCATCGCGTGTGCAGCTCGACGAGATCGTGCGCGAGGTCGCCGACGATGCCGAGTTCGAGGCCCAGCAGCGCAATTGCAGCGTGAAGCTCGACGCCGCCCAGACCTGCTCCACCGAAGGCAATCCCGACCTGCTGCGCAGCGCGGTGGAGAACGTCGTGCGCAACGCCGTCCGCTACAGCTCGCCTGGCAGCTCCATCGATATGTCATTGAAGAGCGACGATGGCTGGGCGACGGTCGAAGTCCGCGACCACGGCCCGGGCATTCCGGAAGCCGACATTGATAGAGTTTTCCGCCCCTTCTACCGCGTGGCCACCGCGCGCGATCGCGAAAGCGGCGGCGCCGGCCTGGGCCTGGCCATCGCCGAACGTGCCGTCCGCCTCCACGGCGGAACCGTCACCGCCGAGAACCAGAAGGAAGGCGGATTGAAGGTCACCATCCGCGTCCCCGCCAAGGGCGGCAACGGCAACCACGGATAATCAGCAAATAGTAGGACACCAACCTCCAGCCCATGTTCCGGTGATTGGCATCACTGCGCCTTCTTTGCTCAAGTCCGACAATAGGCTGGAGCGAGGTGTCGTATGACCAACAATGTTTCCGGCAACCGCTGTGGCCGCTGCGGGCGCGTCGTCGAAGCGCGCGACAAGTTTTGTCCCGAGTGCGGCATGTTTCTCCGCGACGCCGCCATTGACCAGCGCCTGCTGCTCGCGCTCACCGCCCAGCAGCAAGGACGCACTGATGAAGCGCGGCAGGAGCTGGAGCGTCTGCTGGATAGCGAACCCGAGCACGCCCTGGCCAATCATCTGCTCGGCACTTTCTACTTCCACGACGGATTGATGGACCAGGCCATCGAACGCTACCGCCTGGCGACCGCGGCGGCCCCGCAATTCATCCTGGCCTTCTACGACCTCGGCGTCGCCTACTACCACCGCGGCAACATGCGCGACGCGGTGCTCTCCTTCCGCCGCTGCCTGGAGCTGGACCCGCATTACAACGCCGCGCACTACCGGCTCGCGCTCGCCCTTTATCACACCGGCGAACTGCAGCAGGCGCTGGAGCACTTGCAGCTCTCGATGGCCCTCACACCTGAGTACGTGATGGCGCACTACCACCTGGGGATCGTCCACGAACGCCGCGGGGAACTCGATGCTGCGGCCACCGAGTTCGAAAAAGCGCAGGAAGAGATGACCGGAGACCGGAGCAGCGCGTGGCACCTGGAGGCGCTCGGATCCAGGCTTGGGACAACTTCCCGCTGAAGTCGAGCGCGGTTGGATTTCGCATGGGTGGACAGAGCATCAAATTGAATGTAAATTTGATGCATGAACCTGAAGACCGATATTCGCCCTCTCAGCGAGTTCAAGCGCAATACCGCCGGGGTCCTTGATCACTTGCGCCGCAGCCAACGACCGGTTGTACTCACCATCAATGGCAAAGCCGAGATGGTTGTGCAGGACGCCGAGGCGTACCAAAAGATGCTGGATGAAGTCGAGCGGATGGAAGTCAACGAAGGCATCCGCAAAGGGCTGGCGGCGGTGGAGTCCGGCAACAGCAAACCGGCACGCAAGGTGATTTCGTCGATTAAGGGACGCCGTGCGCTACAGCG
>DAISJI010000041.1:0-5331 GCA_036821585.1 Terriglobales bacterium | reverse complement strand
TAGAATTCCGGCGCAAGCTCCAGGAGTGTGTCCTGTGCCGGAAGCCGCCGAAACCAAAGCGCCCCCCGCCCTGCCCACCAATGCCTACACGGAACTGAAAAGCGGCGAGGTGTACTGTCCGCTGGTTCCGGCCGAAGAGAAGCTGCCGGAGTTGACCGCACGCTCGATTGGTTGGGGCGTGTTCCTGTGCGTGATCTTCACCGTCGCATCGGCGTATTCGGGGCTGAAGGTCGGACAGGTGATGGAGGCGGCAATCCCGATCTCCATCCTGACCATCGGCTTGGCCCGTTTGTACCACCGCCGCTCCAGCGTGCTGGAGAACGTGATCGTCACCGGCATTGGCGGCGTTTCGGGAGCGGTGGTGGCGGGCGCGATCTTCACCCTGCCGGCGCTCTACATCCTGCATCTGGACCCGCACCCGGTGCAGACCGTCTTCATCTGCCTCGCCGGTGGATGCCTGGGCATGCTCTTCCTCATCCCGCTGCGGCGGTACTTCGTGCGCGACATGCACGGCAAGCTGCCTTATCCGGAAGCGACCGCCATTACCGAAGTGCTGGTCACCGGCGAAAAGGGCGGCTCGCAGGCGGTCCTGCTGTTGCAGGCGACGGCGATCTCGGGCGTCTACGACTTCTTCGTCACGACGTTCGAGGTCTGGAAGGAGTACATCAACTTCCAGTTCGTGCCCATCATGCGCACGCTCAACGACCGGGCGCGCATGGTGTTCAGCTTTGACGCGAGCGCGTTCATCCTCGGGCTCGGCTACGTGATGGGCCTGCGCAGCTCGATGATCCTGTGCGCGGGCGGCGTGCTGTCGAACTTCGTCCTGGTGCCGCTAATCTGGTTTATCGGGCAGCATTTGGGAGACGCGTCGGTGTATCCGGCTACGGTGCCCATCGCCCAGATGACGGCGGTGCAGATCTATAGGAATTACGTGCGCTTCATCGGCGTGGGCGCGATTGCGACAGCGGGAATTTTCGGGATCATCAAATCCTTGAAGATTGTCGCCGGATCGCTGGGCATCGCGTTGAAAGTCTTTCAGCGTGGCGAAGTCGCACAACCCGAGCGCACCGACCGCGACATCCCGATGATCTCGATCCTGATCGGCGTGCTCCTGAGCGCCATCCTGGTCGCGGTCTTCTTCGGACAACTGCACGTCTCGTGGACCGTGGTCGGCGCGGGCCTGCTGTTGACCCTGGTGTTCTCGTTCTTCTTTACTTCCGTCGCCGCGAACGCGATCGCAACGGTGGCGCGCAATCCGGTATCGGGCATGACCATGCTGACCATCATCGTCTCGTCGGTGGTGCTGCTGAAGTTCGGGCTGTCGGGCACGACGGGGATGTTTTTCGTGATGGCGATTGCGGGCATGGTATGCACGGCGCTATCGGTGTCGGGGCAGGCGATTACCGATTTGAAGACGGGCTACTGGCTGGGTTCGACGCCGTCGGCGCAGGAGAAGATCAAGTTTGTCGGCGTAATTGCGGCGGCAATTGCATCGGGCCTGACCATCGTCATGCTCGCCAAGACGTTCCAATTCGGCGAAGCGGTGGCGGGCAGCAATCTGCCGGTGCTGGCGTCGCCGCAGGCGTCGATCATGAAAGCGCTGGTCGAGGGCTTCATGAGCCGCGCGCCGGTGGCGTACCTGCTGTTCGGCGTGGGCGCAATGATCACCATCATGCTCGAAATGTTGGGACAGCCTTCGCTCGTCTTCGCGCTCGGCATGTACCTGCCCCTGGAGTTGAACACGCCTGCGCTGGTAGGAGGATTCCTGGCGCACTTCCTGAACAAGCAAGCCGAGCAAAAGGGCGGAGAGGCGGGCATCAGCATCCGCGAGCGCGGCGTCATTATCGCTTCCGGATTGATGGCCGGTGGCGCGCTGGGCGGAGTCTTCGGCGCGGCGCTGCGGTTGTTCCCGTGGTATCGCGAAGACCTTGTCCACACGCCGTTTTACGCCAACGAGGCGATTTCGCAATCGGTATCGGCGGCGCTGTTCATAGGTTTGTGCTATTACGTTTGGTACGGTTCGCTACGTAGAAAGAGAGAGCTGTGATGGACCAGGCAGGACGTTTCGTAGCCGACGCAGTTTTGGGGATCGACACTTTATGGGGAGGCGACGTGATGTGCGCCTCCGGGACCGGACGGTTCATCGCCGACTCGTGGTTCTCCGACGAGCCGCTGCCCGACGCTTATACCAAGGCGTCGGCGGAAGCCGTGCGTAAGGCGGGCGGAGTGTCGGCAAAGCAGGTTGACTCCGAGGCCATCGAGAAGTATCTGCGCGAAGTCGATCTTCCCGCCGCGATTACCGGCGTGCTCTTCGAGGGCGAGCAGATCGGGGGGCTGCGCGGGCGCTATCTCGTCAGTCTGGCGAAGTCGCTGGAAATCATGTGGGACCTGGCGATGGAAGTCCTGGGCAAAGGCCCGGCGGTGGATTATGCCGACTGCGTCGAAGCCTCAACCGGACGCGCTCCCGAGCAGTCGGACCCGCGCAGCAAGCGGGAGAGAGTGGCGGA
This sequence comes from Terriglobales bacterium, assembly GCA_036821585.1. Lineage (GTDB taxonomy): Bacteria > Acidobacteriota > Terriglobia > Terriglobales > Acidobacteriaceae > DAISJI01. Next base: position 2,824 of record DAISJI010000041.1, on the reverse strand, counting down.
ACTGCTGGGGCGGGCGGGATTCAAGTCGTCGGACGGAGCGTCGTTGCTGGAAGCGGTGGATGGATGGCGGCGCGAACGAGTGGTTCCGATGGCGTCGGTGCGTGCGCTCGGCGCGGCGGTGATCGCCTACTTCGACGCCCTCAGCGTGCGCAATGTGCTGCCCTACCTGCCGCCGGAGTTGGCGCGAGTGCCGCGCGCAAACATCGAGTTTCTGCCCATCAAGGACGCGTGGTTCTCCGGCTCCATGAACTACGTCGGTCGCGCGCGCAACACCGACGGCAGCCCGAAGTACGAAGCGACGTACGAGATCAACGCGTCGTTGCAACTTTCGGTACCGGAATTTGAGCAACTGGTGAGCCACGAAGTTGTGCCCGGACACGTGACCACCTTCGCGTATCTACAGGATTTGTACGTGCGCGAAAAGGCGGGATTCGAGGCCACGGTGCTGACCATGAACACGCGCGCGGCGGCGCTTTTCGAGGGCATCGCCAACAACGCCATCCTGATGGCGCACGGCGTCACCGCGGTCGAGCAGTTGCCGGATGACGACCTCCAGATCGGCGTGCTGCTGGCGCTGCTGCAGGACGACGCGAAGAACCAGGCGTCGTACCTGACGTGGGGCGAGAAGCGCGAAAAGGACGACGTGGCGAAGACGCTGCGCCGCGATTTCCTGGTCAGCGAGGAGCGCGCCGACAAGCTTTCCGGCGCCTGGGGACGCCACCCGCTGCTGGGTCGCATGTACTTGCCGGCGTATCGCGCGGGGACGGAAAAGGTGGCGGAGCTGCGGCGGAAGTATCCGGCGGCGCGCGTGCTGCCGGCACTGTACGGGTGCAACGGGCTCGTGGATGTCGAAACGATTGACGACGCGATGTAGGCGCGCATGTCGCATCCGAGTCGAGGAACCCTTTGTTTTTTCTGCCGACTGGCGACCGGCGACTCTGTGCTGCTACCATCTTCTCCCGTGGGGTGAACCAGCATGCCGAAGTACGTTATCGAGCGCGAAATTCCCGGCGCCGGAAAACTTACCGACGACCAGCTCCAGGCGATCTCGCAGAAATCCTGCGGCGTTCTCCGCAACCTTGGCCCTTCCATCCAGTGGGTCGAAAGCTACGTCACCGACGACAAGATTTACTGCGTCTACATCGCGCCCAACGAGGAGATGGTGCGCCAGCACGCCTCCCAAGGCGGTTTTCCCGCCAATCGAATTTCCGAAGTGAAACGGAAAATTGATCCCACAACTTCGGAGGGCCGCTAGTCTCATCTACAAGTCACGTTTCAGCGCGCTGTGTGGGCGTCTCCCCCGCACTTTGCGGTAAGACTCTTTAGACTCCGCGTTCATCCGCGCCTCAAGCGACTGGATGAGATTGAAGCGGAGGACGCGGCAGAAGCAGGCCGCCCCGCGCCGCCTCCATCGCCGATCGAAGAGGCCTGCACCCCCGCCTGCCTCAACGAACTTCTCATCAGGCGGCTGGATACCGTTCCCGACCCGCCCTCGGCAGCCGTTAGTGAGGAGGTCCCTAACGCCTAAAGCCCAAAGCCCGACTTTCATTGCTTCGGCGTGGCGGGTGGGACATAATGAGCAGTTCCCCCTCTGCGGCGGATGAGTCGAAGTGTCTCCGCCTGTAATTTTGTGAACCTGCCGAACTACATCACGCTGAGCCGGATTTTTGCGGTCCCGCTGTTCATCTGGATCCTATCCAGCCGCCTGTTCGGCGGAAGCAACGGAGAACGCGAGATCCTGGCCTCGACCGTGTTCATCGCCGCCTCGATCACCGACGGCCTCGACGGATACCTCGCTCGCAAACGCGGGCAGATCACCACCATGGGCATGCTGCTCGACCCGCTGGCCGACAAGTTGCTCATCGCGGCGGCGTTCATCGGGCTGGTGCAGTTCAATCCGCACATCGTGCCGGCGTGGATTGCGGTGGTCATCATCGGGCGCGAATTCCTGGTCAGCGGGCTACGCTCGATCGCCGCGCAGCAGGGGTTCACCATCGACGCCAGCGACCTGGGCAAAGTCAAAATGGTCGTGCAGATCGTGGTGGTGGTGATCTGCATCCTGGAGCGGCAGTGGCACCAGTTGCCTTTCCGGTTGTTCATTTTACCGGTGACGGTGCTGGCCAAGGTGGGCATCTGGTTCATGGTGACGCTGTCGCTGGTGTCGGCCGTGGACTACTTCGCCGCCTTCTGGAAAAAGATCGATCGCCAGGTGGAAAGAAGCCGGCGGCGGGCGTTCATCCTGAGCCGGCGCAGGAAACCGCGAGATGTCGCTACCACTTAGCAGCGTAGCAACGCAGGAATATTCCGCCGAAGAGCGCCAAGTCCTGCTGCAACTGGCGCACCATTCGATTGCCGCGCGTCTGCGCGGCGAGAAGCCCGATCTAACCCCTCCCACCGAACATTTCGGCGAGCGCCGCGGAGCGTTTACCACGCTGCACCTGCACGGACAGCTTCGCGGATGCATCGGATATCCCTCGCCGGTGGCGACGCTGTATCAAACCGTCGCGGAAACCGCGGCTGCGGCGGCGTTCGAAGATCCGCGCTTTCATCCCGTCGGAAGCGAGGAAGCGCCGCTGCTGAAGATCGAGATCAGCGTGCTCTCGCCGCTGCAGCCGATCACAGCCGAACAGGTGGAAGTCGGCAAGCACGGATTGGTGGTGTCGTACCACGGGCGCCGCGGCCTGCTGCTGCCGCAGGTTCCGGTGGAACTGGACTGGGACCGCGAAACGTTTCTGTCAGAGACGTGCGTGAAAGCGGGCGTTCCGCCGGACGCCTGGAAGCAGGGCGCGAAGCTGGAAGCGTTTACCGCGGAAGTGTTCGGTGA
>DAISJI010000040.1:2056-13164 GCA_036821585.1 Terriglobales bacterium | reverse complement strand
CGCCACAGGATCAGGTACCCGAAAACATATGCGAACACCACCCACATTGCTCCATAGAAGAGCACGAATGGAACGGTCACCGGCGATGTGGCGTAGGGAGTGATGAGGACACCCACATTGGGCAGCGCCGGGGCCGGCCGCTCCCCAAAGTTGACCCGCACCTGGAACGAAGTGGCGGCGTACTCGTCGTCTCCCCTGAAACTCACTTTCACGGGATACGAACCATAACGGCGGTCGCGAACGGTGAGTTGGGCGCGGCCGTCCGCCATGGTCGGACGGTTGCCGAAGGAGAGCGTGCCAAAGCCGGAGTCGAGACTGAACTCCAGCGGCTTGAATCCGATGGGGGCTCCGCCGGGATCGTGCAGGGTGGCGACAATGGCGACGGGCGCAATCGTCTTCTCCTCCGGCGGCGTGTTCTCGGTGGTGCTGAACGGGTTGAACAGCCGGCCGGCATACCAGTACACGCGGCGCGGCGCGGCTGGCTGCTGCTCGTCCGGCGAGCCCGTGACGGAAGGCGTGTTGGCCGGTAGCACCTTCCAATCCACCGAGATTGCGGCCGGCTTGGGGTGTTTGGCGGGCGGTGTCGCGCCCTGCGCCGACTGCGAGCTCAGAAGCAGGAATCCGAGCAGAACTGACGTTGCGACGGCCCCGCCCTTCCACCACCGGGAGGGCGCTCCGACCGCAATGGGTACGGCCTCAGCCTCGGTCTCGGTCACCTCTCCCTCGCGCGTTTCCCAGATGGAGACGATCGGGAAAACTTTCGAGAGCAAGGTGTAGATCATGAGAAAACCGGCCACGGCGGCGGCCGTGATCGACCACTCCACCCAGGTGGGACTGTAGTGCGTCCATTCCCAGGGCAGGCGCTGGCCGGAAGGGAGAAACGGGCTGCGCAGGGTGGGCACAATAATAATGTAGCGCTTGGCCCAGGCGCCGACGATCACCAGTCCGGAGGCAAAGACCATCCCCGGGATGATGAAGTGCTCGTAGCGCTTCAGTCCCAGCACGGCGAGCATGATCAGCAGCGGGATGAACACGCAGACACTTTGCGCCGTCCAGAAGATAACGGCGTAGTCGCCCACGAAAAGGCGGTCGAGGAGCGTGCGTTCCATGCCCTGCAGTTTGTACCCGGCGGTGAAGTACTCGTTGATGTTGAAGTACAGGTAGAGCATGGAAAAAGCGAGCAGCATCAGGCCGAGATTGCGGAAGTGCAGGGGCTTGATGTAATCCTCCAGGTGATAGACCCGGCGCAGGACGTACATCGAGAAAATCACCGCCGCCGCGCCTGAGTAGATGGCGCCCACGACAAAGTAAGGTCCGAAGATGCTGCTGTCCCAACCGGGACGCAGCGTCATGGCAAAGATCCAGGAGACTACGGTATGGACGGAGACGGCGAGCGGAATGATGAAGACGGCCATGGTCGAGATGGCGCGCTCCAGCAGTTTCTTCTGCGCTGCCGTGTTGCGCCAGCCCAGTGAGAGCCGGCGGTAGAAGCGGCGGCGCCAGGCGGACATTTCCGGCCGGTCCGCGAGCAGGGCCAGGTCGGGGATCATGGGAATATAGAAATAGAGGATGCAGCCGGTGAGATAGGTCGAGACCCCGAGCACGTCCCAGATGATCGGCGACTGGATGCGGCCATAGCGGAAGATATTCAGCATGCGGTCAGGCCGGCCCATGTCGATAATGACGATGGGCGCACCGATACAGAGGGCAAACACGGTGACCGCTTCCGCCATGCGCGTAATTGGTGTGCGCCACCCGGTGTTGGTGACGCGCAGGATGGCCGAGATCAGGGTGCCGGCGTGGCTGATGCCGATGAAGAAGACAAAGTCGGTGATGTAGATTCCCCAGGAAATCTGGTCGCGCATGCCGGTGACGATGAGTCCGTGACGAAGTTGCTGGATGAAGGCGACGAGGCCAACCAGCAGGATCGTGCCCAGGAATCCCACCCAGGCATAAAAGCGCCAACTGGTCTGGGTCATCGAGCGCAACAGGTTCTCTTCTCTGGGTTCCATTACTCTGGGTTCCATTACGAGTGCTCCATGCCGGCCATACTTACGGCCTGTTTCTGCTCGTCAGGACCGGGATACTTCCTGGCTGCCGGCGGCAGATAGTAAACGCGCGGCTCGGTGCCGAGTTCCTCCATCAGGCGGAAGCCCGCGCCACGCTTGGCAATCTTGGTGAACTGGACCGTCTCGCCCTTGCCGTTGGTGACGGCGTCCTCCAGTTCGTCGCCGAAATAGATAGCTCCCATCTTGCAGGTACTGGCGCAGGCGGGTAGCTTGCCGGCACGCAGGTGCTCGGGGCAAAAGATGCACTTTTCGACCGTGCCCTTGCGGTGCGGGTAGTTGTACTCGACGGAGTACGGACGGGCGAGTTCCTCGGGAGTGTGCGGCGGTTCGCCCCAATTAAACGAGCGCGCCGAATAGGGGCACTGTGCGATGCAATTGCGGCAGCCAATGCAGCGGTCGTCATCCTGCATGACGATGCCGTCGCTGCGCTTGTAGGTCGCGCCGACAGGACAGCCGCGGACGCAAGGCGGGTTGTCGCATTGCATGCAGGGACGCGGGAGAAAATACGCTCCCGCGGCAGGGTTGTCGGCGACCTCGAAAACCTTGATCCATTCCTGCATGGGAGGAATGTGGTGCATGGCGGTGCAGGCGCGGGTGCAATCGCGGCAGCCATCGCACTTGGCGAGGTCAATTACCATTACCCACTTCTGATTGCCGGGGGCAATGGACCGGGCCGGCAACACTTCGTGAAACAGCTTTGAGGCGCTCGCCTTCCAGGCCACACCCACTGCGGCGACTGCGCCTGCACCACGGGCGAGAAACTGAACAAAACCCCGCCGCGTTACCTCCATTGGGCCTCCTCAAGTACAAGCGATCAGTTGCGCAGTGCGCTCGCCAGTTTCGCTGTGCGCCTGCTCAACCAGGAACGCCAGCGCAGCCAGTACGATCATGATCAAAACGAGTCTCCGCATCACGTCACACCTCCAGTCAGGGCCGATAGATCCGGGCCGATGGAGCGGGCCGATGGAGCGGGCCTCCGTTTCGCTACGGCGTGACGATCAATTTCATCTTCATATCGTCATGTGTTTTGCCGCAGCGAACCGTACATTCGACAACGTATTCCCCGGGTTCGGCCGGCGCCGAGACGGTGAAATCCTTCGTGCCTTCTTTCAGGCGCAGGTCCCATCCCTGGTCTTTCAGCGCATTGATCGTGAAGCTGTGCACGGCGCCGTCCTTTTCCCAGTCGCTGCCCTTGTGCGAGGTAATGCGCAGCACCACCACTTCCTGCGCCTTCAGGGTGATCATTGGCTTTTTCTGCCCTGGGACCTTGAACTTGCCATCCTCGTCGGCAGTGATCTGGATTACGCGCGGGCCCGCCATGGCGCTGAGGGTCCCAAACAGCAGAACCATCAGGACCATCATGCCCAGTCTCTTGGAATGATTACTTTTCATCATTTGTGCTTCTCCCGTTATGTACTGTTTCTCTGTTTGCACGAACACTGTGTCTGAAGCCTAAAAACGCCATTCGACGCTGCCGGAGAGGACGTGCGATTGGTACGAAGGAGCGTCCGCCCCCAGGTACAGATACTTTTGTGCGCCTCCGCCCAACCGGGACGCGCTCGTGCTGTAGGAAGACCCCGGGTCGTAGGCGGACATGTAAGGCAGCATGATGTCGCTTTGCCAGTCATGCTGGTCATAGCGCTCAAACCGGTACTCGATTTTCGGCGTGATGTTCTTAGTGATGGCGAACTTCACCGAGGTGACGACCTGGTGCAGCCGGTTGGTTGTGCTCGGATAGTTGTAATAACCGCTTCCGCCCGCCAGCGCCGGCGTGACCAGCGCCCCCGTGGTGACGTTGTTTATGTTCATGGTGGGACTATCGCTGAGCAGGGTGGTGAGAATGTCGCCGCTGGCGGCCGACAGGCTGTAGAAGGAGGTCAGCGCCACCTTCTTTCTCTTCATGTAGATATCAACGCCGGCGGAGTAGGTGTTGATGTGGGTGTTGCTCCAGCTAAACCAGTCATTGGAGGGATCGTCATAGGCGCCCTTCACGCCCGTAAGCACCGCCGGGGCCGCCTGCAGGCTCGTGACATAAGTGCGGTCGCGCCCGCGCTGCTGGTAATTGAATCTCTCGTGCGAGAACTCACCGAAGAACACGAGTTGCGCAATCGGGCTGTAGTTGACGTCGAAGCTGTAGCTGGAACTGATGTCCTTCTGCAATCCGTAGCTGAGGCAGGAAGGATTGAACGGCGCCACCAGCGTCACTGACGACAACGCGGCCTGCGCTACCGCTTCCGCATTGGTTTCCGCGCATTCGGTGGCGGTGAGATGATTGGCGTAGGCATTCTGGTCGGTACTGAAAACCGCAGAGAAGGTGAGCGACTGCAAAGGACTGACCTGCAGCAACGCTTCCCCGCGATCGCGGGTCCGCTGCGCCTCGTCGAAGCGCCGGAAAGCGAACATTTGGGCGGTCCCGCCCTCGCCGTTCAGGTAGCTCTCGTCGTTGTTCTTGTAAGGGCCTGGGGTGCGGTCCGAGTGCTTGTAGGAAAACCGCACCAACGTCATCTTGTTGGGATTCAGGTCAATCGAAGTGGAGAAGGTCCCTTCCTGGGTGCGGCTGATATCACGATGTTGGCGGTCCATTCTCTCCAGCGCGTAACCGACCTTCACCCGATCGTCCTTCCTGAATTGCCACGACCCTTCGAATTCGACATTCTTGCGGTCGAATCCTTTGGGCACGGAGACGCGCGCATTATCGCCACCAGAGCTGAAGGTGGCGCCATCGGTCACGACAACTCCCGGAAATGCGATCGTGGGACTGTCGTTGTAGTAATCGTAGGAGCGGTAACGCGCAACGAAGCTCAGGCGATGAATGGGCTTGGTGGCCAGGGTGTAGTTCATGGCCAAGGTGGTCTTGCTGCCGTTCAGGCTGCTCGCCGGCAATGCGGCGACCGAATTACACGGCTGGCCGCCGGGGCATCCGGTGGTCCCGGAGTTGACGGTGTAGGGCAGGAACGCGTCGTTCTGTTTCATCCACCCGGGCACAATGCTCCCCATCACCCGCACGTACTTGGTCAGGTCAAAAGCTCCCGCGATGGGAACATTGATGGCGGTATTGGACGGATAGAGGTCCGTGCGACCCTGGTTGAGCGTGGCATTCGTGCTGAAGGGGCTGACAAAAGTCAGGCTGCTGATGCGGTTATCGAAAATCGAGCCTACGACCCCGACCTGCACTCCCCAGCGGTGCCCGCCGTATTCCGCGCTGCCTCTGAACTGCTGCGTGCGGTACTTGATGGGTTCAGGAAATTCAAAGCCCGAAGCGTTGCCGAAGGGACGGGACCCGCTCTCGTTCTCCTGTGCATACGAAGTGCGGATATCCCAGTTCGCCGTGGGCGTCCAGGCGAAGCTGGCGGTGGCGGTCCGGCGGCGCACGTCGAGCGAAATCGGCGTGACGGTGGAGAACAGCCCATTGATGGTGTTCGTCAGTCCACAAGTGCCGCCCACGATTTGTTGATACGTACAGGTAGAGGCGCCGGCTGCCAAGGTCGTCTGAATGGGCGCCGAGACGTTGAAGTACCCTGGGGCCGTCTGTATGAAAAGGCTCTGCGCCGTGTTGGTGAAGACGTGCGGCGTGTCGTCCCAGCGGAACTGGAATTTCGCCTTGCCGTACTGTCCCACCGTCAGCAAGTAGGCCTGGTCTTTTTCAATGCTGTCGCGGCCCTGCACCTTGACGTACAGGTTCCTTCCCAGCACGTTGTCCAGGTCCGCCCGGAAGCTTTTCACGTAGAACCCGTTCGGCATATCGCGATATTCAAAGAACCGGGAACTGCCAAAGCCGGGTGTGTAGCCGAGGGCTTGCGCCGTGAAAGGGCCGCCGGAGGCTTGCGGATACGCGCCCCCCGTGGTGGCGGGAAACGATGGAAATAGAGAGTTCGCGGTCGCCCTTCCGTAGACGGTGCCCCAGTTTTGCCGGACGCCCACTTCAACCGAGCCGTGATTCTCGCTCGACTCTTCTTGACAGAATGCCACGGTCGAGAACAACAGCAGTCCCGCCACGGCTACGCTCAAGGCGAAAGACTTAGATAATGCACGGTTCGTCATATAAGCCTCCTCCTCTAGCGCAGGTACCGCGACCCAGCGGGGTGATTGGACCCGTGGATCTGGGCATGGCAGTTGGTGCAGGAACGGTTGATCACTCGCAACCCACGGGTGCTGATCTGCTGGTTGGCACTGATCCGTGGCGGATTGGGACTGAGCGATAGTGGATCGGAATTGTGTCCGCTGACGTCGTGACATTGCATGCACAGACGAGGCGCTCGCACCTTGAGCAGAGTCGGATTGGTGGAGCCGTGCGCGTCGTGGCAGTTCAAGCAGTTTTCCATCACCGGCGGGTGCTCCCACAGGAACGGCCCGCGGCGCTCGGCGTGGCACTTGTAGCAGGTGTCGTTCACCGTGGCCTCGATCAGCAGCTTGGGATTCGGTGTGCCGTGCGGGTTATGGCAACTGCTGCACGTCACCTTGCCCTCGCGGAAGGGCATGTGCGAGGAGCGCTGGAGCTGGGCGCGGCGCATCTGGTGGCACTGGAAACAGACTTCCATCTGCGTCGGTTTCACGAATTGCCGGTTCTCCGAAAGCGGCTCCTGGAAGCGGTCTGCTGCCACGGATGTCTGCTCGGTATGGACTTGGTGACAGGAGGTACAAGCCACGCCCCGGCTTTCGTGCGTGCTGCCTCTCCAAAACAACCGGTTGCCCTTCTCATGGCACTGCAGGCACTGGTCGTTGCGCAGTTCGATCGGTTGTGGCGAATTCTTGGTGAAGCGAATCAGGCCGATCTTGCCGTTGCTGTCGGCGTGCGCAGCTCCCGGCCCATGGCATGCCTCACAACCTTGCTTCTCCAGCGGCGTGCGCGGATTGCGCAAGAAGATCTTGCCCATCGTGGTCTGTTTGAGGTGTTCGAACTGCGCCGCGTGGCAGTCCGCACAGCGCTCACTGCCGATGTAAGCCACCGCCGGACCCGGCGAGGGCCCTTTCCCGGCATCGCCCGCAGCGGCGATCAACAGCGGACAGGCTGCAAACACCAACGCAATCCAGCGCACTGCTCCACCCATCCTTCTTGCCTGGTCCATGCCTCTGGCTCCTAATGCCTTTGCCCGAACTGCCAGCCGGTGCGAGTGCGGGTCGGAGACTCGCCGTACACTTCGCCCCAAGCTTCGCTGTTGCAAATGCAATTGCACGGCCACCGCCGTGAGGCAGAGCTTGTGGTCCGCTGAAATCGCGGCTAAAGGGCCTGAAATGCTGCGGTTACGTCGCAGGAAGAGCGCTCGCTGAGAGCACGAAAGCCGATGCGCCGCAGGTCACGAGCCATGAACTGTCAGAAATTCTGACGAAATCACACGGGTAGATCGGACAGTCACAACGCGTATCACTCGCGCAATGATGTGAGCCGGCCGTCATGCGCTGTGGGCTGCGGCCCAGGAAAAATGCGTCCTCGCTCAAGCCGTGAACCAGGGCTCGAAATTAACCGATGGTTCCAGGAGCTTGCCCTGTACAGGCACTTAGGTAGCCAAGCGCCCCGGGGGATAAGACACAACCGCTCACACGTTCCGATGCGCTGGTGTCCTCTGGATTAGGGGGCGGATGAGCTCAAGGACCAGGACGACTGCGGGAAAAATAGCGGCCCATGCCAATGTGTACGGCGGATTGTGTCAGAAAACCGTACACATGCCGTGAGGAGTTACTTCTTGCCGGAAGATGTCTGCACGGGCGAGTTGAGAAATGCGAGCAGATCGCCGACGTCGCCCTCTGACAAGGTCGGCCATCCCATCCCGAGGGCGCGGCTCTCGCGATACATCCGGCTGCCATGCGCCCACAGAGCCGTAGCGAGCGATACCGACGTGTAGCCCGTTCCGCGGCCGCGCAAAGCGGGAGCGCGAGCCGTGCCCTGCGCGCTCTCGCCGTGGCAGCGGTTGCAACCGCGCCAGGAAAACACGCTTTCGCCCACATGCGGAGAGCCGCTCGGTTCCACGTACCGCAGGCTATAGAGGAATGCGAAGAGATCGGCCATATCTTCGCCGGCGAACTGGGGACGCTCGATGCCATGTTCCTTCATGGCGCGTCCCATCTGGGGAGCATGGGTGAGCATCAGGCCGCCGAACTGGGTAAATGTCGGTGGAACTTTGAGGGAGGGGCCCAGGTTCGGCCCGACGCGTTGATCGTCTTCATCCTTAATCGAGTGACACGCATTGCACGATTGTTTCTGAAAGACTTTCCAGCCGTGCTGCGGATCGCCCGCCGCGATCTGCGGTTTGGAAACCTGGCGCGCATAGGCAAACAAATCGCGCAACTCGTAATTATCGAACTGCGGCCAGTCCAGCTTCACCTCGCGCATGCGGGCCTGCATGGCGTCGCTGTGATTCCACATCGCCTGCGTCCATGCCATGGGAGTGTCCACGCCGGAAACCTCAGCGAGGTCGGGGCCGATCCTGCCGCCCTGCCCATGAACCGAGTGACAGCGGATGCATCCTTTGGCAGCGAAGAGTTGTTTGCCACGCACGGCATCGCCGGGCTCGTCAGCATGCCGCGCGATGTACAAGTAGGCGAGGAGTTGCGCCACCTCTTCATAACTCAGCACGGGATACTCCACCTTTTCCACCCGCATGCGTTCCCACATCTGGGGCGCGTGGTTCCACATCGCCACCACCAACTGCGAAACGCTGGCTTCGGCGGCCTGGCTGCGGCCCAGATCGGGCGCGAGTTTCCCGCCCGTGCCGTTGACCGAGTGACAACGCGAACAACCCTTGACCTGGAACAACTGGCTGCCCTGGATGGGACTGGCGGACAAAAACATGGGCGAGCGGGTGCGCACGCGGCGGCTCTGCGTCACCAACGCACCGCTGAACAACAGTACGGCGCCGAGCGCGATCGCTCCCCAGATCATCAGCCGGCGAGGCACTTCAAGGCGCACCGAGACTCCCTCCCACTATTTACAGAGGCACGCGGACAACCAAAGTAAGACGGCTGCTCCTTCATCCAAGTCCATGCCGCGCAGGAGGTTCACTCCGAGCACAAAGACAGCAGCCAACGGCGCGCGGCAAGACATGTCAGGTATTCGGACATCTTTCGCCAAGATTCACGTCGTCTCTGCCGCAAACTCCCGCAGCTTCCGGTAGAGCGTGTCGCGCGATATTCCCAGCAGCAGCGCGGCCTTGCTGCGATTCCCGTCAGTCAGCCGAAGGGCCCGCTCAATCGCCAACTTTTCCAGCGGTTCAATGGCCAGGGTCTGCTCCATACCCTTGGCCAGCACGTCGTGGAAGCCAGCCGGATCCAGCAAACCCTTCAGGTCCCTTGCCGTGACCACTTGGGGATCATCTCGGGACATTGCGGCCACGTTCTCCAGCACATTTTCCAATTCGCGCACGTTGCCGGGAAATCCGTACTTCAGGAGAAGCTCCATGGCGGCACGGCTGGAACTGATCTGCCGGTCGTAGCGCTCGGAAAGCCGCTGCAAAAAATGTTGTGCCAGGACCAGGACATCCTCGGGACGCGCGCGCAGCGGCGGGATCTCCAGGGTGATCGTCGCCACGCGGAAATAAAAGTCCTGCCGCAAGTATTCGGCGCGCAATTCGCCGATAGGGCGATTGGTCGCGGCAATGATCCGCACATCCGCCGATACCGGCTTGGTGCTGCCCACCGGGCGTACTTCGTTCTCCTGCAGCACGCGCAGAAGTTTTACCTGGACGTCCTTGGGCATCTCGCCAATTTCATCGAGGAAGATGGTGCCTCGGTTCGCGGAGACAAAGATTCCCGGGCCGTCATGAAAGGCTCCGGTAAACGAGCCGCGCCGGAAGCCAAATAATTCGCTTTCCACCAGTTCGCGCGGCAACGCGCCACAGTTCACCGGCACAAAGGGCGCCGAAGCGCGGGGGCTGGCGCCGTGAATGGCGCGCGCCAGCAGCTCCTTGCCGGTGCCGGTCTCGCCCAGGATCAACACCGGCGTCTTGGATTCCGCCGCGGTGCGTGCCCGTTCCACCACGCGTTGCATCAGCGGAGATACGTAAACAAGAGACTCAAAGGACGGGCAGTACTTTTGAACATTCGCCTCCAGCTTGGTGACGCGCGAGCGCAGCTCGAAGACTTCCATGACGCGGCCGACTTTTTTCTGCACGGCATCGGGCTCGAAGGGCTTGGTGAGGTAGTCTTCGGCGCCGCGCTTGATGGACTCCACCGCGGTCTCAATGGTCGCGAAGCCGGTCATGATGATGACGGCGAGCTCCGGATTTTGTTGGCGCAATTGCTCCATCAGGGTGAGCCCGTCGGTCAGGGGCATGATCAGGTCAAGCAGGGCAAGACAAATGCGCGGATTGCGCTGCTGCGCGGCGAGGGCTTCCTCCGCGGAGTGGGCCGTTTCGACGGCGTACCCCTGCGGCGACAGGAAATCTTTCATCGTGGCGGTAAGGTTGGCGTCGTCGTCCACTACCAGGATGGTGCAGCTGGACGGGCTGGAGGGTCCTTTCATGCGTGGACTCCTTGGGGAACGCCGCTTTCAACCCAGAGCGGCAGTTCCACGATGGCCGTGGTCCCCTGACCGGGCCCACTCTCGAGACGGACCGAGCCGCCGTGTTCGTTGACGATGTTGCGGGCAATGGCCAGCCCCAACCCGGTCCCCTTCCCGGCCGGCTTGGTCGTGAAGAAGGGCTCAAAGATGCGGGTGCGATGCTCGGGTGCGATCCCGCACCCATCGTCGGTGACCTCGACCTGGACGCATTCGGGAAGAAGGCGGCAGCGGACATCGATGTGGCCGCTGTCGGGCACAGCATCGAGCGAGTTGCTGACCAGAATCAGGAACAGGGCTTCGAGCTGGTTACGGTCCGCCAGCACCTTGGCGCCGTTCGCGGCCGACACGTCCACGTGCAGACGGGCGCGTTTGGCGAGCACCTGCGGGGCAAGAAAACTGAGCACCGACTCCACCGTGCTGCCCAGCGGTTCGGGTTGCTTGTGCGCCGGCGCGCGACGGCTGAAATCCAGCAGCCGCCGCACAAACTGCTGGCAGAAGCGGATATTGCCTTCCAGTTGCTCCAGGTCGGGAGCAAGATCGCGCGG
>DAISJI010000040.1:0-1956 GCA_036821585.1 Terriglobales bacterium | reverse complement strand
CTCCCGCGGAGACGCGCTCAAGGAAACCCTGCAGCTCCTCTTTCTTCTCGTCGGGAACGGTCGGGAGTGAGGCGCCGAGCACTTCCTCGGCGGAAAATCCAAACAGCCGCTCGGCCGCCGCGTTCCACTCCAACACCCTGAGTGACGGGTCGCACAACGCCATCGCGCTGGGATCCACCTGCAGTAGTTTTCGGTATCTAGCATGCGAACGGCGGAGCTGTTTTTCCGCGGCTTGGCGCTCGCGGAGAACAAACCATGCCGCCCAGAACGCCAGGAGCAACGACGACACCACGCCCCGGCTGACGTAGAGATAATGCAGGGTCAGGTAGTCCACGTCGCGAAAAAAGTGGGACTCAACCAGCTCCCAGATGGCGAAGACGACAGCGACGATGCTGATGCTCGAGAGGGCCAGGGTGACCCAGAACCATCGTCGTTGCTGACTGCGATGAGGCATGTCTCGTCCCCGGCCACGTGCGGGTTGGCACGGTGGCGCTGCACCCGCCTGCTGTGGGCAAAGCATAAGACGTCTAGACACACGGGGCTGTGATACAGGTCACTTGGCCGCGTGATACAAGGGAATGCCGGATCCGGCGGGAGACGGGCCCTCCGCTCGGCCGTCCACCAGCTAACGACCTTCGTGTTCCATGGCCGAGCCGCGAGGAGGATTGCCGACTTATCGGCCAAGTGGACGCATGGGCTTCGACGACGGGAATCTCTGGCCAGTGGTGAGTAGGCCATTCACGACAGGGACACGCGCGCTACGGCAAGTCGAAGGCTGAAGCTGCAACTACTGGAAGACAAGATCTTGCGTTATCAGGAACCGAGAATCACGGAGCCGGAACCCCCGGAGTGAGCGCGACTGAGCCAGGGCGTCTTTTCGAAGTGAAGCAGCAGACATGTCGTGTTGTCGTCGCTACCGTTGTCGAGGGCGGACTTGATCAGCAGCTCGCAGGCAGCATCGAGCGAGTTTGCACTGGCCACAATCTCGCGCAGCTTGGGGTCAGGGACCGATTTGGTGACGCCGTCAGTTGCAACCAGCAGCGTGTCACCCGGACGCAAGTCGACGAGCGCGACGTCCGGTTCGACATCATCTTTTCCGCCAAGCGTGCGCGTAACGATGTTTTTCCACGGCGATTTTTCCAAGTCCTCCTCTTTCAGCAGTCCGCGGCGTACCTGCTCGGCGACCAGTGAATGGTCGGTTGTGACCTGCCGGATGGCACCGTCCCTCAGCAGGTAGCCCCTGCTATCACCGACGTTTGCAACGGCGGCGGAGTCCCCGCGAGTGGAGGCGGCTACGATCGTTGAGCCCATCTTCTTGTAACGCACGTCAGAACGCGCCACTTCGCGAATGGCCGTATTCGCCAGCTGGATTGCGGACCGCAGGTCGGCTTCCAGATTGCCGCCGAGGTCACTGCGGCCGTAGTAATTGAGAATTGTGCGGAGTGCCAGCTCGGCCGCTACTTCTCCGGCCGCCTCGCCACCCATCCCGTCGCACACGACGAAAATGCCGGCCCGTTCGTCGTAACCGCAACGGTCCTCGTTCTTTTTGCGGACGCGACCAACGTCCGTTTTAGCTGCGAATTTGACCTGCATGCGATCTCCCGTAACTAGGATTTCGTTGGTTGTACCGTCGGTCCCCAATTGAGCTTGTAATCCAAGTACAGCGGCGTGATCTTCACACGATCTTGTGACCGCTACTTCGGGTCTTTCGACATTTGTAACATAGAGAGGATAGCATCAGGATTGCCCACTACAATCAGGGACGACCACATGCGAGCTTGGGACCAGGGATCCCGGATTTCGATAGAAGACCACTGCCACGCCCGAGAACCAGTCGGCATGAGTTGCCAGCCACTTGCCGGATCAGAATAAAGGACATTTTCAGCGGACTCCACCACGAATACTGGCTCGAAGAACTTGCTGCATGAGGCCAGATGGAGTTCTTGCGGACGACAG
>DAISJI010000039.1:5568-13185 GCA_036821585.1 Terriglobales bacterium | reverse complement strand
TTCTCCATCATCTCCGGTTCCGCTCCATAGAGGCTGGCCGCTGACGGCTGAAGGCTGAGTGCGGGTACGAGTGAGCTGATGGCTGATAGTTTGCCCATGCCGAGATTCTTCAATACGCTCACTGCCCGCGTCGAGGAGTTCCAGCCGCTCGAGGACAACACCGTCCGCATGTACGCCTGCGGCCCGACGGTTTACAACTTCGGGCACATCGGGAATTTCCGCACTTTCGTGTTCGTCGATTTGCTGCGCCGGTTTCTGTTGCAGAGCGGGTACCAGCTCCGCCACTGCATGAACATCACCGACGTGGACGACCGCATCATCGAGAACTCGGCCAAAGCCGGGGTCAGCGTGCGCGAGTATACGAAGAAGTACGAGCAGGCGTATCTCGAGGATTCGGGCTTCCTCAGCATCGAGCGGCCCGAGATCATCGCCCGCGCCACCGAGCACATCGACGACATGGCGCGCTTCATCCAGCGGCTGGTGGAAAAGGGCGACGCCTACCGCGCCGAAGACGGCTCCTACTACTTTCGCATCGCGAAATTTCCGCAGTACGGCAAGCTATCGAAGAAAGACCTGCACGCCAATGTGGACGGCGCGCGCGTGGACTCCGACCGTTTCGACAAGGAAGAAGCCCGCGACTTTGCGCTCTGGAAGGCGCCCAAACCCGGCGAGGCGTTCTGGGAAACCGAGATCGGCCCCGGGCGTCCGGGCTGGCACATCGAGTGCTCCGCCATGTCGATGAAGTACCTGGGCGAGACCTTCGACATCCACTGCGGCGGCGAAGACCTGGTCTTCCCGCACCACGAGAACGAGATCGCGCAATCGGAGGCGCTGACCGGGAAACCACTCGCGCGCTTTTGGATCCACTCCAAGTTCCTGCTCATCGAGAGCGACAAGATGTCGAAATCGACAGGGAACTTCTTCACCGTCCGCGACCTGATCCTGCGCGGACACAAGCCGAGTTCGATCCGCTTCCTGCTGGCCTCGGTGCCCTACCGCAAGCAACTCAATTTCACCTGGGACGGGCTGAAGCAGGCGAAGGAATCCATCGACCGCCTACGCAATTTCAAGCTGCGGTTGCAGACGTCGAATTTCGAGCAGGGAAGCACGGACGCCATGGCGACGCTGGCGAAGAATACCCGCGCGAAGATGACCGCCGCCCTCGCCGACGACCTCAACACCGCCGAAACCCTGGGCGCGGTCTTCGACATGGTGCGCGAGGCCAACACCGCCGCCGATACCGGGCAGATGAAACAGGGCGACGTACCGCCGCTGCTCGGTGCGCTCCAGCAGTTCGACGAAATCTTTGCCGTACTGCCCGACGATGACGCCGAGAAGATCCGCTTCGTGCTCGATTGGGCGAAAGGGGAAGGACGCCTTGAGGAAGCCAGCGAGGAGACGATCGAGGCAGCGCAGTCGGCGGAACTGAGCGATGAAAAGATCGAAGCGCTGATTGCCGAGCGGCAGTTGGCTCGGAAGTCGAAGAACTTCGCCCGCTCCGACGAAATCCGCAATCATCTTGCCAGCGCCGGCATCATCCTGGAAGACACCAAAGACGGCGTGCGCTGGAAAAGGAAGTAGCGCTTCACCCGCCACTCTCGACGGCTGCCTTGCGATTGAGGAACTTCGCGCCGTACCGGCCGCCACTCTGCTGGCGGATGAGGACCCGGGCGGTGACCATGGGACCGTCGTGCTGCAAGCGGTAGCGCAGCACGACTTCGGTGTCCAGGGGGAGTTCGAACGGGGTGTTGAATGACACCCCGCTTTCGCTCATGTCGAACCCTTCCGCCATGAAGGTCTGCGTGCCGGCGCTACATTCCATTCGGCATTGGATCGGTATTCGTAACTCTACCCGTTGCTCCATGGCGCCTCCTGCCAACTGAAGCATAATCAAGTTCGTCCGGTCGGCGCTACGGTTTCGTGCCGTGCAGCTTGATCGAGGCGATCGCGCGAGCGGCGGCATCGACAATCGCGGCATCGCCGGACGATCCGCAGCATCCGCCTTCGCTGGGCGCAACCACGGTCGCCAACTGCTTGCCGTAGGCGATCTGCGGGACCGCAAGTTGCGTCAGCCCGGCCTCAAACGCCAGCCGGATGTACTCGCCCATCTGGCTCGCGCCGGCAATGCAGCCCACGTACGCGCTGATGCTCCGCGCCACGTTCTCCGGCAATTCCGTCATGAGTACCAGGTCGCTGACCGCGAAGCGCCCACCCGGCTTCAGCACGCGCGCGATCTCGGCGAAGACGGCGGGCTTGTCCGTGCTCAGGTTGATGACGCAGTTGCTGATCACCAGGTCCACGGAGTTATCTTCCACCGGCAGCTTCTCGATGAAGCCCTTGCGGAACTCGACGTTGGTCGCGCCCAGCTTGGCGGCGTTCTCGCGGGCGCGCGCCAGCATGTCGTCGGTCATGTCCACGCCGATGACGCGTCCGGCCGGGCCCACTTTGCGCCACGCCAGGAAGGCGTCAAATCCGGCGCCGCTGCCCAGGTCGAGCACGGTCATGCCGGGCTGGATTTCCGCCAGCGCCAGCGGATTTCCGCAGCCGAGGCCGAGGTTCGCCTCGCCGGCGGCAGCCAGATCTTCCTTGCTGTAGCCGATTCGCTGCGCCGCTTCGGCGGCGCCGCAACCGCAGGCGGAGGCTTCGCCCCGTGCAACCGAGGCATAGTGTTCGCGGACTGCTTCCTTCAGGTCGGTAGCCATTACTTTCTCCTTGCGGGCTGAATGCCCTCAATCTTGATAAAAGTGTTGGGTGGCCCACCCTTCCGCCCGGTGTTGGCGGAGGGTAGGTTGGTTTCGCAGGTGAAATTCGGACCGCAGCATCCGGAATTCTCCAGCGCGTTGTTAAACAACTGGAGCGCCGCCAGGACCTGCGCGCGCTGGCGTTCGGGAATCGCGCTCATGATCGCCTGGCTGCGATCGCACACCATCTCGTCAATCCGCCCACGGACGCGGCGACCTTCTTGCGTGATCTCGACCATCGCGGCCCGCCCGTCCGCTTTTGTCCCGCGAACGCGGCGCACCAGTTCCTGGCGCTCCAACTTCTCCAGCACGCGGGTCATGGCGCTGGGGGTGATCTCGGCCGCCACGGCCAGGTCGGAGAGGCGCGCGCCTTCCCGCTGCGTCAGTATTCTCAGAATGGACGACTGGCGCGGCGTCAGTCCCGCGCAGCAGATATCGTCCGGCCCGATGCGTCCCAGCACCCGTTCGGCGCGGTCCAGTTCCGTGCGCCAGGCCTCGATATAGGACTTGCCACCGCGCTTCATGGAGGGAAGGCTACCGCAATATACTTGCATGAGTCAAGCAATTAGTTTGTAGGGGCGATTCTCAACTTTCGGTTATGGGAATCACGCCCTGCCGAACACACGTCCGGCGCGGACCTGCGCGGCGCGTGCAGTGAGCCGATGGGTGGGATCAGGCGTCGGGTTCCGGATCGACGCGCTCTTCGATGGCCATGTCCTTGAACTCGCTGGACTCGAAGACCTCGCGGCACTCCAGGCACTCGACATACTCCGCGTCTTCGTCCCGGGAGACGATTTGCACACGCGGATGCCGACACGGCTGGTTCATGGGACTACTCGGTGTGGGAGCATTCGGAGAGGCAGAAGGCTGGTTCGAATTCATATATCCGGACTCTGCGCTTGCGCGCGTTCCCGGCGGAATTGCGGTTATTTTATGCCTGTCCGGGGCCATGTCAAGCCCCACGAAAGGCCAATGGCCCACGGTGCACATTTCCGTCTGGTAAAAATTCGATGGCCGGGGGCTGCGCGGCAGGTGGTTGGGACGCTTGGCGCGTTCGCCCGCGATCTAGGGCAGGCCGTTGAAGCTGATGCCGGGCAAGGGCATGGGATAGATTCCCCGCGCCCGGGCCTGCGCGATTCCGACGCGCAGCACCTTGTCGGCCGGGGCCTTGCTCATTCCGCGGCTGGCGCTGAGCACCGAGCTTTCGAACGAGGCGCGCCCGGTCAGCGAGGTCTCGATGTACAGGTAATTCTGCGAACGCTGCGACTCCCGCACGCCCACGTACGCGTGTCCGGGCACGAGCACGATGACTGGATCCATGCCCAGGTTCTCGAAGGCGGCGGCATACACCACGGCTCCGTCGATGCAGTTTGCCGAGGTGCGGCTCAGGGTCTCGCGCGGCAGGCGGACGCGCTCACTCACGTCCGTGTTGTTGCCGAACGTCAAAGAGCTCTTCACGTAGGAAACGCCCATCCGGTATAACGCGTCGTAAATCGCCTTCGCCTGGAGATAGGTGGAGTTGGTCTGTCCGGCGGCGTTTTTCCAGTCTTCGTAGCCGGGCAGGCGGCGTCCGGGCATGTTTTCCTTGGCGCGGCTCAGGACTTGTTCGACCAGCGGATCGTGCGGCGTGACCCAGGCGGCGATGAAGGGCGCGTACTTGAAGCGCGCGCCCCAGTACATGTCTTCGGTGGCGCGCAGGCGGACGGGTAAGGTCGTCGTGAACACCGGGCGGCCCTCCGGATCGGTCCCGACCACGATGACGGTTGCCGGCGTGATCTCGCGGTTCGCATACAGACGCGGCAGAAATGTCGGCGCGAACTTGAAGGTGAGCGTAACGCCCGGCGCCACTTCCGCCATTTGGATTTCCGGATCGCTCCACCCGGGAATGGAAACGCTGATGCGGTTCTCCAGCATCTCGCCGCCGGGGTTCGTGACCTTCACCGAAACCGTTGCCATCTGCCTCGCCGACGGCATTTGCGAGGAGGCGAAGTTGGCGATGGCGGGATAGATTTCACCGTCGATGCCGGCCGACACGGCATAAACCGGACCCATCGCACTCTCGGCGGGGGCGGCAGCTATTGCCGGAGCATCGGGATTTTCGGGGCGCGGACCGGCGCCGGCCAATGGGATCGTCGCGGCCACAAGCAGCAGCAACGCCAGCGCGGGCAGCCAGAACACAAGACGACGTGGCGAAGTGGGAGTCACCGCAGGATCATCGGACTTTGCGCCGCCGTTCACAATCCGAGGGACACCTTTCGGTAAACGCCGCCCAGGGTTAAGGAGGCGCCCAATTACGCTGACGCCCGTCGTCCACACCTCCCCACCGGTGTTGCCGCTATTCAGCAGCAGCGACTTCTTGTAATTGGCGATGGCATCTTCCTTGTCCCCTGCGTGGGCCAGGGAACGGGTCGTTGTCTTTGGGGAAGTTGGAGCGAATTATACCCGCCCGCTGGATTTTGCGAAGCAGAATCTTGCCGCCCAAGAATTCGAAAATCCGACCGAAATCATCCAGTTTTGCTAAACAGCTCAGCCACTTAGAGTTACTTCCCAATGCGGGAATTTGCCGTTGGCTGAAAGATGTTGCTTCCGGGTGGCTGGCGCATCTAAAATCGATGTACGACCAAATAGGTCGGAGATTGCAATAGCGATGCTGAAGCTAACCAAGAAGTCGGACTACGGGCTCATCGCCATGCGTTACCTGGCGGAGCTAGGCAGTTCGTCGAGTGCCAAGGACATCGCCGAGGCCCACGGCATTCCGCCGGAGCTGCTGGCGAAGATTCTGCAGAAGCTGGTCAAGGCGGGATTGCTGGTATCGCATCACGGGATCAACGGCGGCTACGTGCTGGCGCGCGATCCGCATACGATCTCGGCATTCGAAGTAATCCGGGTAATCGAGGGGCCGGTTTTTATTACATCTTGCGTGACCGTCAGCGGAAGCAACTGCGAGCACACCGACCGC
Source organism: Terriglobales bacterium (assembly GCA_036821585.1). Lineage (GTDB taxonomy): Bacteria > Acidobacteriota > Terriglobia > Terriglobales > Acidobacteriaceae > DAISJI01. The sequence goes on along the minus strand of DAISJI010000039.1, from coordinate 7,485 downwards.
TGCACCGTCCGCGAGCCTCTGCGCAAGGTGCGCGAGAGCATCGAACAAGTTTTGAGCCAGATCAGCATCTCGGACATGGCCGAGGTAAAAGACGAATTGGTGACTTTGCACTAGGTATGGAGAGACATTCATGAGCGCAGATAACGGACACGGAATCAAGCTGCCGATCTACATGGACAACCACGCCACCACCCCGGTGGACCCGCGCGTCGTGCAGGAGATGCTGCCCTACTTCACCGAGAAGTTCGGCAACGCGGCCAGCCGCAACCACCAGTTCGGCTGGGAAGCGGAAGAGGCGGTGGAGCAGGCGCGCGAGCGCATTGCCAAGCTGATCGGCGCGACGACGAAAGAAATCATCTTCACCAGCGGCGCCACCGAGAGCGACAACCTGGCGATCAAGGGCGTCGCCGAGATGTACAAGGAAAAGGGCAACCACATCATCACCGCGGTCACCGAGCACAAGGCCGTGCTCGACACCGGCAAGCGCATGGAGAAGAACGGGTTCCGCGTGACCTACATGCCGGTGCAGAAGGACGGCCTGGTCGATCTCGACGACCTGAAGCGCGCCATGGACGACAAGACGATCCTGGTCACCCTGATGGCCGCCAATAACGAGATCGGCGTAGTCCAGCCGCTGGCCGAGATCGGCAAGCTCTGCAAGGAGCGCGGCGTCATTTTCCATACGGATTCGACGCAGGCCATCGGCAAGATTCCGATCGATGTGAACAAGATGGGGATCGACTTGGCGTCGATTTCAGGCCACAAGATGTACGGGCCGAAGGGCGTGGGCGCCCTCTACGTGCGGCGCAAGAGCCCGCGCGTGCAACTGGTGGCGCAGATGGACGGCGGCGGGCACGAGCGCGGCATGCGCAGCGGCACGCTGAACGTTACGGGCATTGTCGGCCTGGGCAAGGCGTGCGAAATCTGCATGAACGAGATGCCGGAAGAGTCGTGCAAGCTGGCCGGCCTGCGCAACCGCCTGCGCGACAAGATCATGGGCTCGCTCGACGAGGTGTACATCAACGGCTCGCAGGAGCACCGCCTGCCCAATAACCTGAACATCAGCTTTGCGTACGTGGAAGGCGAGTCGCTGCTGATGGGCATCAACGACATCGCGGTCTCCAGCGGTTCGGCCTGCACTTCGGCGACGTTGGAACCCAGCTACGTGCTGAAAGCGCTGGGCACGGGCGACGAGCTGGCGCACAGCTCGATCCGCTTCGGGCTCGGCCGCTTCAACACCGCGGAAGAAGTGGATTACGTCGCCGAAAAGGTCATCGACACCGTGAAGCGGCTGCGCGAGCTGTCGCCGCTCTACGAGATGGCCAAGGAAGGCATCGATCTGAAGACGGTGTCCTGGGCTGCGGCGGAAGGGCACTAAAGACGGTTCGCCGGTATATCGGTAATTCGGAATCTCAGATCCTGCGATACCGATAAACCGAAATACCGACATGCCGTACGAACGATTTCGAAATCAGGAGAAGGTCAGACACATGGCATACAGCGAAAAGGTACTGGACCACTACACCAATCCGCGCAACGTCGGTTCGCTCGACAAGAGCAGCGCCGAAGTCGGCACCGGCCTGGTGGGCGCGCCGGAGTGCGGCGACGTCATGAAGCTGCAGATCAAGGTGAACAAGGACTCCGGCATCATCGAGGATGCCAAGTTCAAGACCTTCGGCTGCGGCTCGGCGATTGCTTCCTCCTCGCTCGCCACCGAGTGGGTGAAGGGCAAAACGGTGGACGAGGCTTTGGAGATCAGAAACACCGACATCGTCCGCGAGCTCTCGCTGCCCCCGGTGAAGATCCACTGCTCGGTGCTGGCGGAAGACGCAATCCGCGCCGCTATCGGTGACTGGAAAAAGAAGAACGGCGTCACCAAACAGCAGCCGGTGGAAGCGAAGGCATAAGAGCAGTTGC
>DAISJI010000039.1:2138-5468 GCA_036821585.1 Terriglobales bacterium | reverse complement strand
CCAGCGACTAGCGACTAACGACCAGCGGCGGGTTTATCATGGAGCAAATGACCGAAAAGCCGGAGACCAGCGCGGCGGTACAGACGCCACCGCAGGAGAACTCCGCCGGGACGCAGATGGCTGCGGGTCCGGCGGCAGCGAAGCCTCCTGCCAAGGGCATCCAGGTGACCGACCGCGCCATCGCACGCGTCAAGAGTGCGATGGAGAAGGAAGGCATTTCGCCCGAGCAGGGCGGTCTCCGTCTCGGCGTGCAGGGCGGCGGCTGCTCCGGCCTCACTTACAACATCCGCTTCGACACGCAGCCGCGCGAGCGCGACCGCATCTACCAGTTCGGCGGTGTGCGCGTGTTCGTGGATCCGAAGTCGTTCATCTACCTGCACGGCATGACGCTCGACTACCAGGAGACGCTCATGCAGCAGGGGTTCGTGTTCGTGAATCCGAACGCGAGCAAGTCCTGCGGCTGCGGGACGTCGTTCTCATAGCATCGGCCGTTGGCATTTCGCGCTTGGCAATTGGCTGGTGACGCTGGCGGCCAAACGCCATCCGGCGGCGTAACTACGTTTTCATGACCACTTCGCCAAAATCCGATCAGGCATTGCACGTCATCGCCGACGTCGTCCAGCACCATGCCTGCTGGTCCTGCGGCGACATGCGGGCCGCGCATTTCTGCAACGCTTGCGGAAAACTGCAGCCGGCCACGCCCACCGATTTCTTCAGCTTCTTTGGAGTACCGCGCAAGCTGAATATCGACCTGGCGGCGCTGGAGCGCGAATTCTATTCGCTCAGCCGGAAACTGCATCCGGATTTGTACGCGCGCGGCGATTCGCGCGAGCAGCACTGGTCGCTGGAAAAAAGCTCCCAGTTGAACGACGCCTATCGCACGCTGCGCGATCCGATTTCGCGAACGGAATACTTACTGAAGCTGGAAGGCGTGGACCTGGAAGAGCAGTCGAAGTCGGCCACCGAGAAAGCGCGGCAAACCGGCGAAGCGAAAAAGCAGGTGGTTCCTCCGGAGCTGCTCGAGGAAGTCTTCGAGCTGAACATGCAACTGGAAGAAGCGCGCATGAACCGAAAGGCGGGCGAGGAAGATACCCAGCTCGCGGAAGATTTGCGCGGAACCAAGGCGAACCTGGAAGCGAAATACCGTGCGCTCGACGAAGAGCTGCGCGGCTACTGGAACGAGTGGGACGCGCTGGTCGAGCAGCATCCGTCGGGCCAGATCAGTGAATCGGAACGCAAACCGGTCCGCGATCAGATGCTCAACCTGCTGAACCGGCGGTCGTACATACGGAACTTGGTGCGGGACGTAAACGAAGTTCTGGGAGATTGAAAATTTGAAATTTGAGAATTTGAAATTTAAGGCGGGCGAGACACAGCCCAAATTTCAAATTTTCAAATTATAAATTTCAAATGGCTGAAGAAAGAGTAGTCGGAATCGATCTCGGGACCACGAACTCCCTGGTGGCGTTCATGCAAGGGGCCGGGGTGCAGGAGAAGCCCGTCGTTATTCCAGGCGAGGACGGGTCGAACCTGGTGCCGTCCATCGTGGCGCTCGATGCAAATAATCAGATCATCGTCGGGAATCCAGCGCGCAAGTTCCTGATCGAAACTGCCGATCGCGCGGTCTACTCCGTGAAGCGCCTCATGGGACGCGGCGCCGAAGATGTGCAGGTGGAACTCAAACTGTTCCCATTCCGCCTCGCCGAAGACCTGCAAACCGGCGAGGTGATGCGCATCAAGCTCGGCGATAAGGAATTCACTCCGCCTGAAATCTCCGCGTTCATCCTGCGCCAGCTCAAACGCAATGCCGAGCGTTTTTTCGGTGGCCCGGTGAAGAAGGCGGTCATCACCGTCCCCGCGTATTTCAACGACGCGCAGCGCCAGGCCACGAAAGATGCCGGCCGCATCGCGGGGCTGGAAGTCCTGCGCCTGGTGAATGAGCCCACGGCCGCTGCGCTCGCCTACGGTCTCGATAAAAAGAAGAACGGAATCGTCGCGGTGTATGACTTCGGCGGCGGCACCTTCGACATCTCGATTCTCCGCCTGCACGACGGCATCTTCGAAGTGATCTCCACCAACGGCGACACGCACCTCGGCGGCGACGACATAGACAACGCCCTCATCACCATCGCGCTCGACGACATTCAGGGCGACATGGGACTCGATCTGCGGCGCAACGCGGAAGCGGTGCAAGCGATTCGCAAAGCTGTCATCGACGCGAAGATCGTGCTCTCGTCCGCGGAGCGCACGGTGCTCGTGGTGGAGTTGCCCGGCGGCAAGAAGTACCAGCGCGAAATCACGCGCCGGCAGTTCGAGCAACTCATCGAGCCGATCCTCCAGCGCACGGCGGGTCCTGCCAGGCAGGCACTGCGCGATGCCAACCTCACGCCCGAGCAGATTGAAGAGGTCGTGCTGGTTGGAGGTTCAACGCGCATCCCACGAGTGCGTGCGCTGGTGAAGGATTTGTTCCACCGCGAACCGCACAGCAAATTGAATCCCGACGAAGTCGTCGCGCTCGGCGCCGCGATACAGGCCAACATCCTGGGCGGCGGCTCCGAAGTCACCCGGGACATGCTGCTGCTCGACGTCACGCCGCTTTCGCTCGGCATCGAAGCCCTCGGCGGCGTGGTGGCCAAGATCATTCATCGCAACTCGACTGTCCCCGCCTCGGCGACCGAACACTTCACCACCGGCGTCGAGGGGCAGATAAGCGTGGCTATCCACGTTGTGCAGGGCGAGCGCGAGTTGGCGAAGGACAACCGTTCGCTGGCGCGCTTCGATCTGAAGGGAATTCCGCCGATGCCCGCGGGCTTGCCGCGCATCGAGGTGAAATTCCTGATTGACGCCAACGGCATCCTGCACGTCTCGGCGCGCGAGCAGCGCAGTGGGAAGGAAGCGGAAATCAAGGTGCAGCCGAGCTACGGCCTCACCGACGACCAGGTCGAGAGCATGATCCTGGAGTCGTTCGATTACGCCGAGCAGGACTTCGCGCAGCGCCAGGTGATCGAGGGGCGCAACGAGGCGAACACGATCCTCACCGCGCTGGAGAAGGGCCGCACAAATCCGGCGTGGCAACTACTGTCGGCGACCGAACGTGAGCAGATCGCGAAATTGGAGAATGCGCTGCGCAGCGTGATGGAGCAGGACGACTACCAGGCGATCCGCAACGCGGTGGACGCGCTTAACCAGGGCACGATGCGTCTGGCCGAACTGATGATGGACTCCGCCGTGTCGGGCGCGCTCAAGGGAAAAAAGATGGACGAGACGGACTTTGGCGAAGGTCCCGAAGCGCCGCACCCGATCGCGCCGGCGGAGATCAATAGAAGTTAG
>DAISJI010000039.1:0-2038 GCA_036821585.1 Terriglobales bacterium | reverse complement strand
CGAAATCCGCCGCCAGCGAACGATCGTGGTCCACCTTCGGACTCACTTTACGTATCGCCGCCATCGCCTGTTGCGCGCGCTTGCTGGGTTTCAGCGGCGCCAGGAAATCCAGCGCCTGTGCGGCTGCGATTGCCTCGATGGCAAGCACGAACCTCGTATTCTCCACGATCTTTCTCAGCTTGATCGCCGCGGTCATGCCCATGGAAACGTAGTCTTCCTTGTTGCCCGAAGTGGTGATCGAGTCCACCGACGCCGGATGCGCCAGCACCTTGTTCTCGCTCGCCAGCGCCGCCGCGGTCACCTGCGGCATCATGAATCCCGAGTTCAGACCGGCGCCTCCGGCCAGGAACGGCGGCAGCCCCTCGTTCAACGACGGGTTCACCAGGCGCTCGATGCGACGTTCGGAAATGCCGGCCAGCGCACTCAGTGCGATGGCGAGGAAGTCGAGCGCGAACGCGATCGGCTCGCCGTGGAAGTTGCCGCCGGAAATGATTTCGCCGCTCGTCCCGTTTGCGTCTTTCGTGCCGGGCTGTTTGGGCGCGACAAACACCAGCGGATTGTCCACCGCCGAGTTCATCTCGATTTCAAACACGCGCAGGCAGTAGTCGAGCGCGTCGCGGACGGCGCCGTGGACTTGCGGCATGCAGCGCATCGAGTAAGCATCCTGTACGCGCCCGCAATTGCGGTGCGACTCGCGCACTTCGCTCCCCTCGAGCATGCGGACGAGGTTCTTTGCCGTCTGCGCCTGTCCGGGATGCGGCCGGACCTGCTGGATGCGCGGATCGAACGCGACGTCGGTGCCGCGCAGCGCGTCGGTGGTCATCGCGCCGATCACGTCAGCCGTATCCACCATCGTCTGCGCCGCCATCAGCGCCAGTGAGCCGACCGCAACCATCGCCTGCGTGCCATTGATCAGCGAAATCGCTTCCTTCGCTTCCAATATCAGCGGCTTGATGTCGGCGCGCTTGAGAGCCTCCACAGCCGGATGACGCCGCGTAGCTGGATCTCCGCGACGCCGGGGCTGCCTGGATTTCGAATCCGCGTAGAACGCTTCGCCTTCACCGATCAGGACCAGCGCCAGGTGCGCCAATGGGGCAAGGTCGCCGCTTGCGCCCACGCTTCCCTGTGACGGCACCACCGGGTGCACGCCGCGGGTGAGCATCAGGCAAAGTGTGTCGAGAACGATGGGACGCACGCCGGAGTATCCCTTGGCCAGTGAGTTGGCGCGCAGCAGGATCATCGCGCGCACCTCGGCTTCGCTGAGCGGATCGCCCACGCCTACTGCGTGCGACCGCAGCAGGTTGACCTGGAGCTCGCGAATCTGTGCGGGCTCGATGCGCACTTCGCTGAGCTTGCCCACGCCGGTCGTGACCGCGTAGGCGAGCTGATTGTTTTCGACCAACTCGTCCACCACGGCGCGGGCCGCTTCCACTCGTTCGCGCGCGTCGGGATCGAGCAGGACCGGACGCCGCTCGTACACCACCTCGCGCACGTCGGTGAGCGTCAGTTCATTGCCGTTGATATGAAGTGCTTGCATGAGAGTAATCGGTAATGAGTATTCAGTAACAAGCGGGCTACGTCGGAATGTTAATCGTTGCGCTCTTATTACTCAGTACTTATTACTCAGGACTCTTCTCGACCGCACGACGGAACGCTTCCTGGTATTTCTCCGGCAGCGTCCGCTTATTCATGCCCGCGTCGGTGACAATGTGCATGGTCTCGCCTTCGGCCAGCACTTCGCCGTCGCTGACGCGCACCGCCTCGTAGCCAAACTGAATAAACGAATTGCGAATATGCTTCAGTGACGTGCGGATGCGGACCTCGTCATCGTAGTGCGCCGGCGCCTTGAACCGGCAGCGCGCTTCCACCACCACGATGAAGCACTGGTCAATTTCCTCCATGTCGCGATAGCTGAAGCCGAGCTGGCGCAGCAGTTCCACGCGGCCAACCTCGAACCAGACGAAATAATTCGCGTGATACACCACGCCCATCTGGTCGGTCTCGGCGTAGCGCACGCGGATTTTGGTTTCATTCGTCA
>DAISJI010000038.1:4240-13190 GCA_036821585.1 Terriglobales bacterium | reverse complement strand
CCGACGACATCCTGCGCCAGGCGGTGCAGGGCATTTCCGACATCATCACCATCCCGGGCATCATCAACCGCGACTTCGCCGACGTGAAGGCGATCATGGCCGGCATGGGCTACGCGGTGATGGGAACGTCCTCGGCGAAGGGCGACCAGCGGGCGATGGAAGCGGCGCAGAGGGCAATCGCCTCGCCCCTGCTGGAGGCGGGCGCCATCGACGGAGCGCGCGGCATCCTGATCAACATCACGGGCTCCAGTTCGCTGAAGCTGGCCGAAGTCAACGAGGCGTCGAGCATCATCCAGGGCGCGGCGCATGAGGACGCCAACATCATCTTCGGCGCCGTGCAGGACGAGCGCATGAAGGACGAGGTCAAGATCACGGTCATCGCCACCGGCTTCAAAACCCACCACGGCGATCACCGCGAGCGGATGCATGCGGCGGCACAGGCGATTTCGCACGCCCGCACCGCGGCGGTCTACGAGCATCCGGACCCGGTGGTGAATCAGCGGCCAGAGGCATCTGTCCTCGCGCCGGCGGCAAGGCCGGCTGCTGCGGCCGCCACACCTAGCCCGGCCCCACAACGGGAAAACAGCTCGATTGCCGACGTGAAAAGCTCGGTGAAAGCCAACTACGAAGAGGACGACCTCGACGTGCCGGCGTTCATCCGAAAGCGAAACGAAAACCAGTAGGCCGTCGCCGGTAGCGATGGTGACCCAGGGAGCGGGCCTGAGGTAACGACCGGACAAGCGGCAGTCCGTGAGCGTACCGCGTAAGTCGCTGAAGTAGCAGCAGCTTGGAACGCATCCACGACTCCCGCGGGAGCCTTGGCATCTATTTCAAGCGCTTGCTGGATGGGGCCTTCCGGCAGCAGTTTTAGATTGAAAAAGGTAGGGGGAGTCTCTTACTATCTGGACAGACCTCCAAACGAACTTACCTTTCTGGTTACTTGCCCGGGAGTGGTGCGTGGGAGGAAACTCTGGCTTTAGCGGAATGCCCTATCGCGCGCGAACTTCGCGCACCCTGGGGCACCGGTGCCATAAAGGATTCATGAAGAATCAGTCCCCCATAACCAACGCTCTCCTGGTAATCGTCGCAGTGGCGCTGCTGTGCCTGACAGCGGCGGCTGCAACCATCTCGACCAAAGGCCTGAAGAAAAAGCCGGTCAAGGTCACCGAGAATACCAAGACGCAGAAACAGATTGCCAGCCGCACCAGCAGCCGTACCACGGCCAAACGTGCGTCGAAGAAGAAGACGCGGCGAGTGAGCCAGTTCCAGTGGGTCAACGGCCACCGCCTGAAGCGGAACCGCTACTACGAGCGGTTTACCGCGTCGTCGTTCGTTAACTCAGACGTGACGGCGGGCGATGTGGCCGAGGGCGAAGATCCGGCAGTCCGCGCGGCGGCCATTGATGCGCTGGGCAATATGAACGGTACGGTGGTCGCGATCGATCCGATGAGCGGCCGCATCCTGACGATGGTGAACCAGAAGATGGCGCTGGCGGAAGGCGCCGAGCCGTGCTCGACCATCAAGCTGTCGGTCGCACTGGCCGCCTTGAGCGAGAACATCGTCACCAAGGACACGAAGGTCTCGCTGAGCAAGCGGGTATCGTTGAACCTGACCGAGGCGCTGGCGCACTCCAACAACCAGTACTTCGAAGCGCTCGGCCGGCGCATGGGATTCGAGAAGGTCAGCTACTACGCCCACCAGTTCGGACTGGGCGAGATGGCCGGATGGAACATCCCGGGAGAGCACCTGGGCGTGTATCCGTCGGAAGAGCTGGACCCCAAGCTGGGCGGCGTGGGCCGCATGTGCTCGTTTGGCGAAAGCATCTCGATGACGCCGCTGCAACTGGGCGCGATGGTTTCCGCCATCGCCAACGGCGGAACGCTGTACTACCTGCAACACGTGACCTCGGCAGCCGAACTTTCCAGCTTTGAACCCAAGGTGAAGCGCTACCTCGACATCGCCAACGTGATCCCGGAAATGATGCCGGGCATGACCGCCGCGGTGGAGTACGGCACGGCGCGCAGCGTCCGCTGGAACTTCAGCGAAGAACAGATCCTGGGCAAGACCGGCACCTGCTCCAACAACGGCACGCGCTATGGCTGGTTCGCGTCGTATGCGAACACCCAGTACGGCAAGATCGTGACCGTGGTCTTCCTCGAGGGCGGACGCCCGACTTTCGGACCCAAGGCAGCGGAGATTGCCGGGAAGATGTATCGCAAGCTCTACGACGGCTCGTACTTCGCCGGCAAGACATCGGTGCAGTCGGAGCGCTCGGGCACGGCGGTGGGAGTTTCGCAGTAAAGCCGGCGCAAGGCTTCAGGCGCAAGGCATAAGGCCTCCGGACACGGAGGTCTTTTTCTTGCTCGTGAGTTTTGATGAGGTGTCATCCTGAGCGCAGCGAAGGATCCACGCATTTCTTGACGCAACACATGGATCCTCCGTTGGACTGGCGTCCTCCTCAGGATGACATTTCTATGAATGCGGCGGAGTTTAGAGAGACTGCACCGGGATCGCCGTCACGTCCTCGATCAACCCGACTTCTTTCTGGACGAACGGCTCCGCGTATTTAACCCCGGCGAGCAAACCGTAAAACTTCGCTATGGTTTCCACGCGGTCGCGGATTTCCGCCTGCTGCGGAAAAAGGCCGGTGCCTTCCTGCTGGTCCGTGTATTGGGACTTGTAGGCCATCAGGGAGGCGAAGCGCGCTTCGAACTGGTCGCTGATGTCCACGACGAACGTGGGGCGCACGTCGAAATAGAGGCTGGCGTAGATGATCTTGAACGGCCGGTACGGCTCGCCTTCGATATCGAGCTTCTTCAGCCCGGCCATGAAACAGGCTTCGTAGCCGAGCTTGGACGCGGTGTAGTGGTCCGGGTGACGTCCCTGCCAGTAGGGAAGAATGACGACGCGCGGGCGCGCTTGACGGATCACGCGCGCCACCTTCAGCCGATTCTCGAAGGTGTTTTCCACGCGGCCGTCGGGAATGTCGAGCGCGTTGCGCCAGGTGGCTTTCAGGATGCGCGCAGCTTCGGAGGCTTCGCGGGCGCGGTCGTCGGCGGTACCGCGCGTACCCAGTTCACCGCGCGTCAGGTCGAGGATGGCGGTGCCATGCCCGCGCTCGGCCATCTTTAGCAGCGTCCCGCCGCAGGTCTGCTCGACGTCGTCGCGGTGGGCCGCGATGGCAAGAATGTCAACCGGGCTCTGGGCTTTGGGCTCCGGGCTCTGGGCCATTATTTCTTCCGTTCCACCAGGAAGTGCGCGAGTTCCTTCAGCGTATTCGCGCGCTCGCCGAAGGATTCCAGTTGCTGGCAGGCGGAGATCACCAGGTCGTCCGCCTTCTGCACTGAGGCCTCGATACCGTACAGGGCTGGATAAGTGGCCTTTTCCGAAGCCTGGTCTTTGCCCGCCGTCTTGCCTAGCTGTTCCGAACTCTGGGTGACGTCCAGAATGTCGTCGGCGATCTGGAATGCCAGCCCCGCGTGACGCCCAAAGCTGCGCAGCTTCTCGATTTTCGCGTCTCCCGCACCCGCGTACAGTCCTCCGGCAACGAGGCTGGCGGTGATGAGCGCGCCGGTCTTGGAGCGGTGGATGTAGCTCAATTCCTCGGCGGTGACCTTCTTGTGCTCGGCTTCCAGGTCCATTACCTGGCCGCCGATCATGCCGTCGATGGTGCCGGTGGCGTGCGCGATCTCCTCGACGATGCGGACACGCGCTTCCGCCGGACAGGAGAGCCGCGCGAGAACTTCGTAGGCGTAAGTCTGGAGCGCGTCGCCGGCGAGGATGGCGGTGGCCTCGCCAAAGGCCTTGTGGCAGGTGGGACGCCCGCGGCGCAGGTCGTCGTTATCGAGGGCGGGAAGATCGTCGTGGATCAGAGAATAGGTATGCAGCATCTCCAGCGCGGCGCCCAGGTCCTCGATGCCCATCGGGATTATGCCGCCAATCATGCGCGCCGCCTCGATGCACAGGATGGGGCGCAGCCGCTTGCCGCCGGCGAATACGCTGTGCCGCATGGCGGCGTGGATGGAGGGCGGAAACTGCGTCAGTGGCGGCAGAAGGCGCTCCAACGCCTCGTCGGCCATCCGCTGGCCCTTGACCAGAATGTCCTGAAGCATAAGCGGTTGAGTATACCAGCGGAGCAGCGAGTACCGCCGAGCGGCTGACCCGGTCATGCCAGTCTGCGGCGGAAAGCAAAAGAAGCTCGCAAGCCAATGAAAAACCCGGCCGAGGGCGGCCGGGCTACATTGTCAAAAATGTTTGCGATTACGCTGCGGTGGAGTGCGCCAGGCGTACGTTGCGCTGGACTGCGTCCAGGATTCCGGCTACGTCGGCGTTCTGGCAGCAATCGATGGCGCCGGCGGTCAGAGCTTCCGCCCACATTTCATCATCGGGAATGCGGTGCGTGCACACCACCTGCGTCTGGCCGAACTCGGAACAGAGTTCCTGGACATCCTTCATGTTCGCCAATTCCAGGTCCACGATGGCAACTTGCGCCCGGTGCTTGGGAATGGCATTGCGAACTTCCTCGATCGAGCCCGCCACGGCCACGGAGCGGAAGTGGCAGTGCAGCGATTCGGCGAGCTGGGTAGCTGCTTTATTGTCGGTGCTGGCGATGACCACGTTGAGGGGTTCCATATAAGTCTCTTTCGATTGGAACGCTGCGGGTCTGGCCGCAGGATAGGTCCTTTCGCTTCGCGTCAGGACTGAGCCGGCAGGTTCAGCCGGCTCAAATTCACGTTCACTTTGCCTCGGCGCGTTCCGCCGATGATTCGAAAGGTTCCGCCTGGAGCTTGCCGTTTTGCTTGAGCAGAATTTCCACCCTGCCTTCGGCTTCTTCCAGCTCCTTGCGGCAGTTGTTCGATAGTTCCACGCCTTGCTCAAACAGCTTGAGCGTATGCTCCAAGGGAAGATTGCCCTTTTCGAGCTCGTCCACAATCGACTCCAGCTTTTGCAGGCACTCTTCGAACTTAGCCAAGACGTTTCCCTAAAGGAGATTCTAGTCTAAGTTGAACCCCTCAGGTCTGTGGAAATCCGGCGAAAGCGGTCATGTACTTCCGCGGCAGCACACTGCGGCATCGGTTTCATTTTGGGACCTTAAACGTCTATGTTGCTGACGCGAATGGGTCAGCCGGTCGGTGCAGTGGACTCGCCGAGCGCTTCCAGCACGTCCACGGCGGCGCTGTACTTCCCGAATGGGGCGGAAATCTGCGCGCCCTGCACGACACCGTGCAGTCCGAGTAGCATCTCGCGCGCGATGGCAACGCCTTCGGCGCGCGCTTCCTCGGCGTTCGAGGCGCGTCCCATGCGCTCCATGATGCTGTCGGGAATGGAAACGCGCAGCTCGTTGCGCATGAACTCGGCATTGCGCATGCTAGTCAACGGCCAGATGCCGGCGATTACGGGAATGCGGCACTGCTCCACCCGCTTCATGAAGCCGAGCAGCAACTCAACGTCAAACACGGGCTGCGTAATCGCGTACTCGGCGCCGGCTTCGACCTTGTATTCGAAGCGGCGGATTTCCTCTTCGAGGTTCGAAATTCCCGGGTTGGCGCCCACGCCGATGACGAAGGCCGTCCCCGTAGTCAGTGGATTGCCGCCAATATCGAGGCCGTGATTCAGGTTACGAACGATGTTCACCAGTCCAATTGCATCCACGTCGAACACCGCGGTGGCGTCGGGATAGTTGCCGAGCTTCGGCGGATCGCCGGTGACGCACAGGATGTTGCGCAGGCCCATCGCGTACGCGCCCAGCAAGTCCGACTGGATGCTGAGCACATTACGGTCGCGGCAGGTGTAGTGCATCACGGTCTCGATGCTCACCTGCTGCTGCGTCAGAATGCAGAGCGCCTGGTTGCTCATGCGGGCGGATGCGCGAGGACTGTCGGGAATATTCACCGCATCCACACCCACCGACTTCAGAAAGCGCGCGCCCTCAATTTCCTTGTGCACGTCCACGCCCTTGGGCGGAACGATTTCGACCATGGTTACGAACTCGCCCTTGGCGATCTTCGCGCCCATGGCCGAGCGCTTTTCCAGCGGGATGGCCTGAACTACGACCGGCGCCTTCGGCGTGGTCACGACCTGAAAGCTGCTTAAACGCGCCTCGCCCACGCGCAGCGCCGACTTCATGGCCTTGATGTGGTCCGGCGTGGTGCCGCAACAGCCGCCAATCAGCCGCACACCGGCGGCGTAGAACTTCTTGGCGTAGCTGGCCATGTACTCCGGCGAGCACAGGTAAATATTGCGGCCCTCGACCGAGCGCGGCATACCTGCATTGGGTTGCGCCGACACCGGAAGCTTGGTGGACCGTCGTACGCGCTCGACCGCGTCGAGCATGGCCACCGGACCGACGCTGCAGTTGCAGCCGATCACGTCGGCGCCCCAGTCGTTGAGCTTGGCGGCGAAAGTCTCGGCCGTGGCGCCGTCCAGGCAGTTGCCGTCTTCGTCGATGGTGACCTGCGCGACGATCGGCAAGTCGGGGTTCACTTCGCGTGCAGCACGGATGGCCTGCCGCAGCTCTTCGAGGTATCCGAAAGTCTCCAGGATCAGCAGGTCGACCCCGGCCTCATTGAGGGCGGCGATCTGTTCGAGGAAGGCCGCGTGAGCTTCGTCGAACGAAGTCTTGCCGAGCGGCTCGATGCGGACGCCCAGCGGACCGACCGATCCGGCCACGGCGCCGTCGAAGCTCTTGGCCGCCTCGCGGGCCAGTTTTACCCCGGCCAGGTTGATTTCCCGCACCTTATCGGCGCAACTATGACGAGCCAGCCGAAACGAATTGGCGCCGAAGGTGTTTGTTTCAACAATGTCGGCGCCCGCCTGGAAGTAATCGTGGTGAATCTGGCGGATCAGGTCCGGCTGCGAGAGGTTGAGCTCGTCGTAGCAGCGGTTGATGAAAATACCCTTGGCGTACAGCAGGGTGCCCATGGCTCCGTCGCACAGCACGGGGCCCTGTTGCAGGCGCGAAATCAGGTCGAATGGCATTGGCAGAAATCGGAAAAAGGCTGTTAGAACTTTACTACGGATGCGCGGCCACGGCCAACGGACGAATGCCGGGAGCGCGCGGCAACTTTGTTATAATCATGGTTTCCAGCAACTCACTTTATTCGCGCCAATCGGAGTCCAATCGTTTGAAGCGTGCACTCGTAGCGATCCTCAGCGGAGCGGCTTTACTCATACTCACGGCCTGCGGGGGCGGCAGTACCAGCGCTCCCAGCAGTACCAGCACGGCCGCGCCGACCTCCCTCATCAAGAAGCGAGCGCTGATCTCCGACCGCTTTAACGGCATAGTTCACATCTTCGACGCCGCTACGGACACCACGAAGGGCAACACCATCACCACGGGCAGTGGAAGCAGCATCATCGGGCTGATGCCCGACAAGAAGAACACGGTCGTGGTGGCGTCGGGGACGAACTCGGTCGGCGTCATCGATAACGCGACGGAAACCGTTACCGCGAGTTTCCCCTTACCCGACTTCACCGAGAGCATCGCGACGGCGCCCGATAACAAGACCGTTTACGCGGCGGTACGGAACGCACCGATAGCGGGACAAATCAACGGACTGGTGGAAATCCTCGACATCACCACCACCACCGGGGCGCCCGTTGGCAACATCCCCGTTCCCGCGGTCCGGCGCGTTGTACTGGGCCACAACGGAAACAAGCTGCTGGCGTTCAGCGACAACAGCAACCAGGTGGCGGTGATCGATACGGCAACCAAGGCGGTCACTTACGTCAGCGGCTTCGATCGCCCGGTGTTCGCCGTCTTCAGCAGCGACGACGCGACCGCCTATGTGCTGAGCTGCGGCAAGGAATGCGGCGGGACCACATCGAAGGTGAACACGCTCACCCTCTCCAGTAATGCCGTGGGGGCCGACGTGATCGTCTCCGCAGCGACGACCGCGCTCCTCGACAGCGGCAATCTTTACGTCGCGGGGACCAGCGCAGTGAGCGGCAAGCTCGACGTGATCTCGACGGGCAGCATGACGGTGAGCAAATCCGGGGTGGCGATTGCGAATGGATACCACTCGGTTATGGCGATGGGCGCAAACAGCCGTCTGTTCATTGGTTCGACGGGATGCGATAACCTCACCAGCGGCTGCTTGAGTCTTTACAACACGTCGACCTCAAGTGTGGTGAGTTCCGCTGCCGGTTCCGGCGATGTGACAGGAATTCAGCCCATCGACGGGCGGACCGTGGTGTACGTGGTCGAAGGCGGCGAACTGGTGATCTGGGATACCACGACCGACGCGCCGTTGCCCGCCGCCAAGCAAATCGACATCGTCGGGCAGGCGTACGACGTGAAACTGATCGATTAGGGGTCAACGCTCAAGGCGCAAGGCGTAAGGCAATTCGGATCAATTCAAAATGCCCGGCATATGCCGGGCATTTGCTTTCCTTGCGTCTTTTGCCTGGAGCCTGGCGCCGCGTTTACTTTCCCGCCGGAATTCCGCGTGTTTTCACGTTACCGCGAATGAAATTGATGATCTCGTCCATCGAGGTGCCGGGCTGGAAGATGCCGGAGACGCCATTCTGCTTGAGTAAGGGAACGTCCTGATCGGGAATGATCCCGCCGACAAGCACCAGCACGTCGTCCATCTTGTTGTGCTTCAGCAATTCGGTGACGCGCGGCACGATGGCGTTGTGCGCGCCGGAAAGGATCGAGAGGCCGATGACGTCCACGTCTTCCTGGAGCGCGGCATTCACGATCATCTCCGGGGTCTGGCGCAGCCCGGTATAGATCACTTCCATGCCTGCATCACGCAGTGCGCGCGCGATCACCTTGGCGCCGCGGTCGTGGCCGTCGAGTCCGGGCTTGGCGACAAGGACGCGGATTTTGCGGTCGTTGGCCATAGATTTGGCGGGTCCGCCTGGGAACGCAATAGAATACAACACCGACCCCGCCGAAACAGGTGATTTCGCGCTCCAGGGAAGGATCAGTTCGCAGCGCGAAACC
>DAISJI010000038.1:0-4140 GCA_036821585.1 Terriglobales bacterium | reverse complement strand
CGCCGAAACAGGTGATTTCGCGCTCCAGGGAAGGATCAGTTCGCAGCGCGAAACCGTTCGGTGTCGTCCACAAGTCAGCGGGTCTTCTCTTTGCGCTCGTTGGCTGCCGGCGTGTCGAGACTGCGCCACAAATACCAGCAAGCGGCGGTTCGGTAAGGACGCCAAGGCGTGGCGATTTTCAGGACCTGTTTTGCCTTCGGCATCTTGCGTTTTCTGTAAGCGCGCTTGATCGCCGTGTTGAGGCCGAAGTCGAGGGTGGGCATCACGTCGGGCCGGCGCAGCGCAAACATCAGGAACATTTGCGCCGACCAAACGCCGATACCTTTGACCTGGGTCAGGTGTTCGATCACTTCTTCGTCCGACATCTGCGGCAGTTGGGCGAAGTTCAGCAGGCCGCCGCGCGTCTTTTCCGCCAGATCGCGCAGGTAGCCGGCTTTGGCGCGCGAAAACCCGATGGCGCGCATCTGCTCGTCGGTAAGGGAGAGAATTGCGTCGGGCGTTACCGCGGACCAATCGCCGGAAATGGTGGGCGCTTCCTTCGACGAACCTCCGTTGCAGTTCACGCAATCGCGCAGCAGTCGCTCGAAAATCGTGGTCGCGGCTTTGCCGTTGAGCTGCTGAAAAGCGATGGAGCGGGCAACGTTGGCGAACGTGGGCTCGCGGTGCGGGATGTTGGGTGGGCCGACGCGTTCGATGATTTCGCGCAGTACCGGATCGGCGGATTTCAGGTGTTCGACGGCGCGCTTCATGGCCGCGGGATTTAGTTTTTGGGGCACGCGGAAAAGATGATCGTGCCCGCCGCGCGGTTGCGGAAAAGGTTTACTTGTTGCGTGCTCCCAGCGCGAGCAGCACGATCCCGCCGACGACGAGGGCAATGGATCCGGCGGGCGGAATGCGTTCGGTGTGACTCGTCTGGACCCCAATTTCCGCGCCTCCGACCTTGATGCCATTGTTTTCGGTACGGGGAATCCCGACGAAGAATGAAGCGATCCCGAGGGCGAGGACGATGATGCCGATTATCAGCAGAGGTTTCATATGGTTACCCCAGATGCACCGGAGTTCGTACGGGCTGCACGCGCTCCAGGGTGCCGCCCCTCCCGGGCTTCCCCATCATACGCGAAGTTACCCGCCGCTCCGCGGCTTACGTGATACTTGCTTCTTCGTAGGTCCCGTACACATCGCGGAGCGCAGCGCAAATCTCGCCGACGGTCGCATAAGCCCGCACGCAATCGATGATGAACGGCATCGTGTTCGCGTCGGAACAGCCGCCGTCCGCCTTTACTTTCGGTTCCTGCGCGGCGGCTTTCTTCAACGCATCCAGGCGGCGGCGGACTTCGTCGTTGCCGCGGCGCTCGCGCAGCTTCTTCAGCTTTGCCGACTGCGCGCGCCGCACCGACTCGTCAATGTAGAGAATCGCGGGTGACTCTTCCTCGACGGTGAACTCGTTGGCGCCAACCACGATCTTTTCTTTTGCCTCGACGGCGCGCTGGAACTGGTAGCTGGCCTCGGCAATCTCCTTCTGCGGATAGCCGCGCTCGATCGCTTTCACCATGCCGCCCATCGCGTCCAGCTTCTCGAAGTAGTCAAAGGCGCCCTTCTCCATGTCGAGCGTCAGCTTTTCGAGGAAGTAGGAGCCGCCGAGCGGGTCGATGGTCTGGGTAACGCCGCTTTCGTAGGCAATGATCTGCTGCGTACGTAGCGCGATGCGGACCGCCTCGGCGGTAGGAAGCGCCCAGGCTTCGTCATAGGAGTCGGTGTGCAGCGACTGCGTGCCGCCCAGCACGCCCGCCAGCGCCTGGATGGCCACGCGCGCGATGTTGTTCATCGGCTGCTGCGCGGTGAGGGACACGCCGGCTGTCTGCGTATGGAAGCGGAGCAGGGCGGAGCGGGCCTGCTTGGCGCCGAAACGCTCGGTCATCAGGCGATACCAGATCTTGCGCGCGGCGCGGTACTTGGCGATCTCCTCGAAGAAATCGTTGTGCGCGTTGAAGAAGAAGCTCAGGCGCGGGCCGAATTCATCGACGTCGAGCCCGCGGCGGCGGGCCCACTCGACGTACTCGACGCCGTCGTAAATGGTGAACGCCAGCTCCTGCAGCGCGGTCGAACCGGCTTCGCGGATGTGGTAGCCGCTGATGGAAATCGTGTTGAAGCGCGGCGTGAACTTGCTGCCGAACTCGAACGTGTCCACCACCAGGCGCATGCTCGGCGCCGGCGGATAGATATATTCCTTCTGCGCGATGTATTCCTTGAGGATGTCGTTCTGGATGGTGCCGGAAATCTTCTTCCAGTCGGCGCCCTGCTTTTCGGCCACGACCAGGTACATCGCCCACAGCACCGAGGCGGGCGAGTTGATGGTCATCGAGGTGGTGATGTTCTCCAGTTCGATGCCGTTGAACAGGATCTCCATGTCCTCCAGCGAATCGATGGCGACGCCGCACTTGCCGACCTCGCCTTCGCTCATCATGTGGTCGGAGTCGTAGCCCATCAGGGTGGCCAGATCGAAGGCGACTGACAGCCCGGTGCCACCGTGCGTGAGCAGGTACTTGTAGCGCTCGTTGGTCTCCTCCGGCGAGGCGAAGCCGGAGAACTGGCGCATGGTGAAAAGCTTTCCGCGATAGCCGCTGGCGTGGATGCCGCGCGTGTAGGGCGGCTGTCCGGGGTAGCCGAGATATTTCTCGTTCGTCCAATCCTCGGGCAGGTCGGCCTGGGTGTAGAGGCGGCGAATCGGGTAGTCGGAGATGGTGGAGAAGCGGGCGTGGCCGTTCTCGTCCACGTTGACGCCGGTGGGCGCGCCAATGGGATGCTCCGGATTCTTTTCCAGCGTCCTGGCGAGCGTGGTTTCGGCCCACCTCTTTTCCGATTCGGAGGGATGGCGGTTCTCAAAGACGTCCTGAATCGGCGATTCGGCTACCGGCGGCTTGGGTTGGTTATCGGCCATAGGGATTGAAGCAAACTCTTAATTATATGAGATGCGCATAGCAATTGCCCGGCGCTTTACCTCGATGTCATCCTTCGCTGCGCTCAGGATGATACTCATTTGGATTTCCGGCTGAGTTCCCAGGCCTTCGCGTATTTCCAACTCACGTAAACGGAGTGGTAGAGGTGCAGCAGGAATCCTTCGCGGCCGTCGAGGAAGCCGAGGCGGAGAAAATAGTTGTAGAAGAAGGTAAGGCGCGGGCGGATGAAGATGTCGATAAAGCTGAACGACCTAGGACCGGCCATCTCGGCGCCGAGCGAGGAGTAGCGGTTCATGTGCTCGATGTAAGCGGAGAGGGTGGGGTAGGCGTGGTGGATGAGAGCGCCGTTCAGGGTTGCGGTCGGCCCGTCCACTTTTATGGTTTCGTGCACAGTGCGTTCTTCGACACGACCGGCGGCGCGCTTGAATATGCGAAGCTTGCGGTCCGGCCAGAAGCCTCCGTGCTTGATCCATCGATTCAGGAAGAAGTTCTTGCGAGGGATGAACAGGCCAACACAATTGGGATCGCGGTCGTCAAAATTGGTTTTGAATAGATCTTCGATCCCAAGCTCCTGTTCGAGGGCTGCCTTAGTTTCATGGGTATAACGGCGGCATGCTTCGAGGAGCTTAAATTCCATCACAATCTCATTAGCGAGTTCTAGCTCCACGTCCTCATCCGCGTCCAGCAACAGCACCCACTCCCCGCTCGCCTTCTCGATTGCCGAGTTCTTCTGCGCGGCGAAGCCCTTCCACTCTTCGACGAACACCTTGGCGCCGAAGCTCTTCGCGATTTCGACGGTGCGGTCTGTCGAGCCGGAGTCCACGACGATGATCTCGCCGCCCAGATCGCGCACCAGTTGTTCCACGCTCGCCAGCGTGCGCGGGAGGTTCTCCTCCTCGTTGCAGGTGATGATGACAACCGACAAGGTCACGCGGGCATTGTAGATTGATGATTGTCGGTTGACGATTGGCTAGTCAGTGCCAAGTGCGAAGTTCCAAGTGCGACGCAAAACAAAAGGCCGGGATTGCTCCCGGCCTTGACTGCCTCCGAACTCCTGGCTACTGCTCCCGTAGATGCGCCGGAACGCTGTCAGCCGTCGGATGTTGCGTTGCCGGAGTCGTCAGATTGAACGACTGCGGCGGATTCATCGTCGGAGCCGCCGGCTTGGTCGGCGGATTGACCG
>DAISJI010000037.1:0-13193 GCA_036821585.1 Terriglobales bacterium | reverse complement strand
AGTGGAAATTCGAGCCGGCGATGAAGGATGGCAGGCCGGTGGCGGTTCAGATCAATGTCGAAGTGAATTTCCGGCTGTACTGATTCGTGTAGCCCGGCCGCCTTCGACCGGGACGCAGAAACAGCGAAAGGGAGAAGCGAACCTGCTTCTCCCTTTTAAACTTTTCGTTACTCGTTACTTTCCCCCATGCGCAAACAGCCGGTGCATGTTCTCCGCCGCCGGACGCGAGCAGCACTCTCCCGGTGGGATGGTCGCGCCATGCGGACACGTTTTCGGATGTCCGAGGAACGAGCAAATCCGCTCCGTCGCCTCCGGGCTCAGCACGTGCTCGAACTTGCAGGCCTGTTCTTCGACTTCGGTTTCATCCTGCATGCCGAAACTCTCGGTGAACAGCCGCTCCGCCAACCGGTGACGACGGATCACATCCGCCGCGCGCTTCCGGCCCCGCTCCGTGAAGTCCACCATCGTCGTACCGTCGGCAGGAATGTTGCCGCTGTAGATCAACACGTCGTGACACGGGTTGGCGACATGCTTGTGCCCATGAGGCTCCGCCGGATGCGGACGCACCGTCACCAGGTCCAGCTCCGCCATCCGCTCAATCGCAATCGACATGGGCAGCGTGCCCGGCCCGTGCACTTCCATGCGCTCCACTTCGGCCGGCTCGCCGTGCTCCTGCAAGACCCAGATTTCTTCCAGCACCTCGTCGAACTGTTCGTCGTCCCTGAGCAAGAACGATTCGCTGTGCGCGATTTTTCCATGATGCAGCTCGATCCGCCGGTCCGCCATGCGCGCTACCACCGGATCGTGGGTCACCATCACGATGGTCCGTCCCTGGGCGTGCAGGTCGCGCAGCAGACGCAGGACAATCTCTTCGTTCTGTGCGTCCAGGTTGCCGGTCGGCTCGTCGGCCAGCACGATCTTGGGATCGTTGATCAGCGCGCGCGCGATGCACACCCGCTGCTGCTCGCCGCCCGAAAGGTGCGCCGGCAAATGGGCCGCGCGGTCGCGTAATCCGACACGTTCCAGCGCATCGAGCGCTTCCTTCTCGTCGGTCATGCTGTGGAAGTACTGCGCCAGCATGATGTTTTCCAGGGCGGTGAGGTAGGGAATCAAGTGGAACTGCTGAAAGACGAACCCGATCTTCTCCGCCCGGACGCGGTTCAGTTCCGAGCCGGAAATATCGGCGACATTCTCGCCGTCGAGCCAGATTTCGCCCGACGTCGGCCGGTCCAGGCAGCCGATCAGGTTCACCAGGGTGGATTTCCCCGACCCCGATGGTCCCATCATGGCCAGCCACTCGCCCCGCTCCACGTGCAACAAGACCGCGTCCAGCGCCTTGATTACGCCGCCGCCGTCTTCCTGGGCCGGGTACTGCCGGCTTACATTGACGAGCCGTATCATCTCACTCTCCCCTCAGGATCGTAGCCGGCTGCACCCGCCGCAACATGCTGATCGGCAGCACCGCCGAGAGCAGCGCCACCGCGACGCTCCCCGCCAGCACCGCCGGGAACACGCTCCACCGCGGCTGCACCGCGGCATGGAAATTTGCGCGGCCGATCCATGTCGCCACGCCGATGCCAATGGCGAATCCGGCGACCGCGCCCACCGCGCCCAGCAGCGCCGCTTCCGCGGCAAAGAATCCGTTGATCAACTTTTCCGACGCGCCCAACGCCTTCATGATCGCGAAATCGCGCCGCCGGTCCAGCACCCACGTCGTCAACGTCGCCAGCACGCACAGGATTGCCGTCACGATAATGATGGCAATCGCCGCCAGCAGCGCCGCCCGCGTCTTCCCCAGCACTCGCGCCTCGCCTTCCACGATCTGGCGCACCGCGCGGACTTCCGCGCCCGGAAGGGAAGAGGACAGCGCACGCAACGTCGCATCGATCTCCGCCGTCGAACCGCTGGCGCCAATCTCGATCGAGGACGCATGCACTCCCGTCCACTTTTCGAACTCGCCGAGGTCGAGATACACGCGGCTGTCTTCCGCCGCGCCGGTCCGCAACATCCCGCTCGTCGCAAACTCCTGCTCGCGACCGTCGAAGTCCAGCTTGAATGATCCGCCGCCGACTGCTTGCAGAGCTTTGACGCCGACGAGCGCTTCGACCGGTTTGTTTCCGCTACCTGGTACCTGGTACTCGGCACTGCTGACCGCCCACCAGGAATTCAGTTTCCGCACCCGCTCAAAATCCGTTCCCGCCACCACGATGGGCGCTCCCTCTTTCGTCCTCGCCACCGCATACGCGAACGGCACTGCGATTCCTTTTCCGCCCAGCACCCGCTCTACGTTCGTCAGCGCATCCGCCGGCAGCGGTTTTCCCTCGGGCGCCACGACGACGATATTCGCGCCATAATTCCGGAATTCCTTGCGCAGCTTGGCCTGCACGTCCACGTACAGCGTCATCATGGCGGTCGCAACCGTCGCCGCCACCACCACGGCCATGAGTGCCGACGCCGCGCGTCCCGGCTGCACCAGCGCCGCCCGCATCAGCATGCGCACGAACATCCCCGTCCCGCTGCCTTGGCGTTTGATCATGCGTCGCCTCGCAATACCATCACCGGATCGAAGCGCATCGCCTTCCGTATCGAGGCCGCGCTCCCCGCGAAGGTCACAAACATCGCCAGTCCGATCACGATCGGGAAGAGCACCGGCTGGATTGCGATCCTCGACTGGAACACCCACTGCCCGATCTGTTGCGCCATCAGGTTCCCGGCCAGATATCCGATCGCGCCGCCGATCAGCGCCAGCAACGCCGCTTCGGCGAAGAAGATCGACGCCACCGACAAGTTTCCCGCGCCCAGCGCCTTCATCAGCCCGACCTCGCGCCGCCGCTCGAAGATTGCCGTCGCCATCGCCGCGCTCACCGCCAGCGCCGACGCCAGCAGCGCCGCCAGCGTTACCAGAAGCATCAGCCCGCGGATCTTCTCCAGCACCGTCCCCTCGTTCTGAGCGACCTGCCGGATCTGCTCCGCGTGCGAGTGCGGGATCGCCTCCTGCAACTGGTACGCGATCGAGTTCACGTACGGCGAGCAGTACCAGCGGTCCCACAGCTCGGGATTGCTCTTCATGCTGTTCGGATCACGCCGCGCCAGTTCGTCCTCCGGCTTGGTCAGCGCGCTCACGTACACCCGCTTTACCGCGCCCGCGCGCCCGAGAATCTGCTGTGCCACCGCCAGCGGGGCGATGATCTGCAAGTCTTCGGCGCCGCCGGATGACAGAATTCCGGTGACCCTGAGCTCGCGCCCGCCGACAACCAGCGTGTCGCCAGTCTTGCGATTCGTCTCCGCCGCCAGCTTTTCGCCGATCAGCACTTCATTCGACGCGTCCTTCGGCCACGCACCGTTCACCTTCCAGTAGGGATAAACGGTTTGCACGCCGGTCTGATACGCGTCGTTGCCGTACTTGAAGTCTTGGTTGAAGTACGTCCCGACCAGCGCCACCTGCTTGCCGTCGACCGTCACATTGACCGGCAGCATCGGCGCGAAGCCCACGATGTTGTGCCGCCAGAACATGCCCTTGATGTTCGGCAGGTCCGCTTCTTTCAGGAACGCGCCGTCGCCCGCCGGCTTCAGGTTCACGCCACCGATCTCGACGTCCAGCGTGTCCGCGTCCGGCGTGACCACCAGGTTCGCGCCATACGTACGCAGCTCGCGGTTGATTTTGTCGCCGATATCGGTCGCCACCGCGATCATCGCCGTCGCCACCGACACGCCGAGCGCGATCGCCACGCCCGCCAACAGCTTGCGCCGCCGCTGCCGCCGAAATGATTCATATACGACGCGAATGAACATTTAAGACCCGGATGCCCCACACAGTCCTGGGTAGGCTACTTCTGAAACCACTTCGCTCCCGCCTGCAAATCCGTCTCACGGATCGTCAAGGTATCTCCCGACGCGCTCGATTTCAGCGGAATCGGATTGCATCCGCCCGGCTCGCCCACCGACTGCGGATTGATCGGGGCCGCACAGTTCTTGCACACGATTCCGTTGCCGCTCTTGTAGAAACCAACCGGCCCGCAGATTTCGCACGCGTCGAACAGGCTCGCGATCTTTCCGTCCGGCTTCTTGTATAGCCAGAAGCGTACCTCGGTCTCGCCCAATCGCACCCGGTAGCGATGAAGGTCATCATCGGACACCTGCGCCACCGGGATGTGCACCTCGTGGTTCGTGAACGTCAGCTCCATCGCCGGAGACAGCGCGCTGGTGCTCTTGGCGTAGATGAACTGTGCGGTGACCAGGAAGATGAACACGAACGAGCTGGCGTAAACCGCCGCCGCCCAGCGGCGCTCCCGCTTGGCCGTCCACACGGCCTTGCGGATCTCCGCCTTGGTCGCGTCCGCCGGAATCACCGCCTGCCGCCGCCGGTATTCGAACAGGATCATCATTCCCGCCAGCGCCAGGATGGTCACGAAGAAGAACAGGTCGTTGCGAACGATCGGCCCGATCAGCGCCATCTCCTGTTTCGAGGAGGGAAGCACGCCGTTTTCCGACAGCTCATGCAGCCCCGAGATCAGCAACTGGAATGCAACGAAGAACAGGATGACGGTGGTCACTTTGAAGAACTTTTGCAGGTTCACGCGCACGCTGCCCTTGACGAACGTCACCCCGAACAGCACCGCCAGCGCGACGCCGATCAGGGTGCCGAGAAAACTCATCAGTTCAGTGGAGTTCAGCGAGACCGCGCTCAGGATCAGGACCGTCTCCACGCCTTCGCGCAGCACCATCAGGAAGACGAACAGGAACAGGCCCAGCCGCGAGCTGTTCGCCGCCATGCTTCCGACCTTGCCTTCGATCGCACCCTTCAGCTTGCGGCCGGTCCGCATCATGAAGACGATCATCGTCACCACGAAGACGGCCGCCACCAGCATCACCCAGCCTTCGAAGATGTCCTGGTTGAACTTGAGGCGCGAGAGCACCACCGCCACGCCGATGCTTCCCGCGGCGGCAGCGCCGAGGGCGGCATACACTGGCCGGCGCAGTTCCGGCCGCCCGATCTTGTCGATATAGGCCAGCGTAATGCCCACGATCAGGGCGGCTTCCACCCCTTCCCGCAGCGTGATAATCAGGGCCTCAAGCATGGAGTTGTGGGCCGCCTACGTTCTGAAATTGAAATTCATTTTCATGAGTACTTCCATGATACGTGGCGCCCCGGGCAGGGTCAACGCAATGCGTCACGCTTGTTTGTGATGTGTGTCACACCGCCAAACCGGTTGCCGCAGCTCCCCTTACCGCCGCCCAAAGCCCATTGCCTACAGCCTCTTCAAAAAGCTCTTCGCCGCCGCCAACTCCGGAAACAGCTTTTCCTCTGCCTGGAACTGCGGCGGATGCACGCACCTTCGCCCGGAGCGCACCTTTACCGGATGCTTCAGGTGCAGCATCTCGTGGTACACGATGTACTCGATCGCGCACCTCGGCACCGGTGGCTGGTCGAACACCCGGCTCACCACGATCGCATTATGGGCGGGATCGTAGTGCCCGAGCGCATTGCGCGCATGGCTTCGGCTCCACGTCATTTGCGGACGCCCCAACAGCCCATGGAAGAACCGCGTATTCAACTCGTCGAAGATCTGTTCCAGGTCGTACACATGTCCGCGTGCCGTGTCGATCTGCTTGCGCCCGCGCACCTGCCGGATCAACTCCGCCTTGTTGCGGACCGCCTTGCCGGTGACGTGGTCGCGATAGCGCTTATTCAGCCGGCTGTCGATGGGCTTCCGATAGAGCTTGGCCACCAGGATGTGCGCGATGGCATGCAATACGTCGTCCGTCGCGCCTTCCAGCAGGTCCGACACGCGCGCCAGCACCCGTCCCTGGCGCACGCGGATGGTGTTATTGATGTTGGAGAATGGATAGAAGCGCGCCTCGAATTCCGGCATCGGCGCCCGCGGCCGCAGTTCGCGATACGCCTGCTGAAAAATGGGCACCAGTCGGGGAGACATCTCCTCCGATTGTACCTACTTCTTTTTCTTTTCATCCTTGAGCGCGGTTTCCAGGTCTTGGAGTGCCTGACGCGCGTTGTCCAGGCTGCTGTTGACCGCTTCGGTGGCATTTTGCAGGACGAAGCTGTACTCGCTGAGTTCCTTCGGCGCCGCCTTCTGCTCCTTCAGCGCCCGCAGCTTCGCTTGAAAACTTGTGTGCGACTCGATCACATTCTTGAGCGACTTCCGGATGTCCGACTTCTTTTCGGTGTAGTCGTCGATGTTGTCGTCCAGCTCGTCGATCAGCGACGTGAAGTCCTCAAGCAAATCGTGGACCTGTTTGCCTCGTCCTGTCGCCAGCCGCGCATCGGCTTCCATCTGTTCGATCGTCACCAGGCGCGCCTGGATGAACTTGAGCAACAACTTGATCCGCTGGTCGGGCTCCTGCGCCAGTTCGCGTATCTGGTCGGACTCGTCTTCGGTGAGCGGATCTCGCTTTTGCGCGACCGAAGGCATAACCGTCGCGGCCAGCAAGAGGGCGGGGAATATGAATCGTAGCGCTCTCATATCACTTGAACATGCGGAACAGCAGATCGTTCCGCGCCGCCTCCAGTTTCTCTACCCCGTCCACCACCGGCGGACGCGAATCGACTTCGACCGATTTCCCGATTCCGTCCAGCCGGTCGGCTATTTTGCGCAGGGCAATCTCGGTTTGCTTCATGCGCTTGCCGGTATTGGTTGCTTCCTTGGCGGCGCGCACTCCGTAATCGACCACGTCCGCCAGCGCCGCCTGTGCCCGGTCCACGTTGCCGGCGGAGTATGCCTCGTCGGTGACCTTCAGTTGACGCTCGGCGATCTCGGTCATCAGCTCGATCTGATGCTTGCCCTCGGCGGTTTCGGCGCGCGCCTTGAGTTGCTCGAGCGTGTCCTTCTTGTCCGCCGCGGCCCCCAGCGCCACCGCCAACAGCACAACGATTCCGGCGATTCGTCTCATGTCCCCTATTTCTTTTTCGGATCGATGGCGATCAAACGATGGCGCGCCTGCCATTCCTGGTCAGGATACTTCCCATTCGACGCTGCCAGGAAGTCCCGGTAGCTGTTCGATGCGTTGACCTTATCGCCCAGGTGGTCCAGTGCCGTCGCCCGCAGAAACAGCGTATACGGATTTTCCGGCACAAATTTCACCCTGGCGTCGAGTGCCTTCAACGTCAACGCGTAATTCTTGTTCTCCGACGCGGCGGAGGCAAGGTCAGCGTACGCCTCGCTCAAGTCGCCCTTCAACTGCACTGCCTGGATGAACTCCTGCTGTGCCTCCGGAAACTTCCTCTGCTGCAGCAGCGCGGACCCGAGCCCGTGATGCATTTCCGCATCCTTGGGCGATTTCTCCAGCAACCAGCGGAATTGCGCCTCCGCCTTGTCGTATTGCTTGTCCTGCAGGTACAGCCACGCCAGTTGGCCCGGCGCCTTTGGATCGCCGGGCGCCAGCTTCAGCGCCTCTTCAAATTCCGTGATTGCCTCGGCCCGGCGGTGCAGCTCCAGCAGCACGCGGCCGAGTTGCACGTGCGCGCTCGCGGTCTGTACAGCGCGGCCGCCCTCGGCCGGAGCGGCCTGTTCCGCGATCGCCAAATACCTCCGCAGCGCCTGCTCCGCTTCCTCCATGCGCTGCGTTTCCATGTAGACGTTGGCCAGTCCCGCCGCGGCCTCCACCGACTTCGGGTCCAGCCGCGCCGCCGCCTGGTATTCCTTTTCCGCGGTGGCGAAATCTTTCGCTCCATCCGCAATCAGCGCCGACGACAGGTGCGGCTCCGGATCGTTGGGGAGCAACTGCGAGACCTTCGCATACGCCTCCAACGCTCTCTTCGGATCTGATTTCCGCAGGAGTTGTCCCAGCGCCAGCCAGGCGTGCGCAATGTTCTCGTTCGCGTTCGACGTCGGCTTCAGCGCCGTCGCCGCGCGCAAATACTTTTCCGCCGACGCATCGCCGGCCTGCGCCAGTATCAGTCCCAGGTTAAGGTTGGATTCGAAGACGTCCGGCTTGGCCGCCACCGACTTCCGGTACGCGTCCATCGCTTCCTGCTGCCGGCCGGTGATGTTGTACACGAATCCCAAGTCGTACCAGGCCCGGTAATTCTGCGGGTCCGTCTGCACTGCCTGTTGCAGCGCTTGTTCCGCGGCGGGGAAATCCTTCTTGTCGATTGCGGCTTCGGCACGCGCCAACGAGTCGTCCGCGATGCGCGTCCGCCGCACCGTTTTGCCCGACTGCGTAACCCGGCCGCCGGGTGCCCCACCCTGACCGATTTTGGAAGGGTGGGATTTGGCCTGTGCGCCTGCTGCCAAGCACAGCGCCAGCACTGCCAGGCTGATCGCTTTATCGGTTGCCGTTCCCATTGCCCTTGTCGGAACTTTTTCGAGCCTTCGCCGTCCGCGCTCCAGCGCCGCGCTTGGTGGCCCGCGCCGCCGGTGGACGCTCCGCCAGAACTACTGCTTCCTGCTCCTCTTGTGAGTTCCCGTTTCCCGGTAAGATGCGCGCCAGCCACTGGCCGGTGTATGACTTTGCATTCTTCGCGATTGCCTCCGGCGTGCCCACCGCCACTACGTGACCGCCGCGCTCCCCGCCTTCGGGCCCCAGATCGATGACCCAGTCCGCCGCCTTGATCACGTCCAGGTTGTGCTCGATCACCAGGATCGACCCGCCCGCATCGATCAGCCGCCGGAACGCCGCCAACAGCTTGCTGACATCATCGAAGTGCAGTCCCGTCGTCGGCTCGTCGAACATATAGAGCACGCGCGGACGATGCCGCTTCTCCTCGTCCTTATGTGCCGCGAAATCGCGCGCCCGCGATTGAAGGTGGGCCGCCAGTTTGATGCGCTGCGCCTCGCCGCCGGACAGCGTCGTTGCCGATTGTCCCAGCCGCAAGTATCCCAACCCGATCTCATCCAGAACGCGCAGCTTCTCCGTAGTCTTGGGCGCCTCGCGGAAGAATTGCAGCGCCTCGCGCACCGTGAGATTCAGCACTTCGAAAATGTTTTTGCCGCGGTACCGGACATCCAGCACCTCGGGCTTGAAGCGCGCGCCCTTGCACTCCTCGCAAATCAGTTCCACATCGGCGAGGAACTGCATCTCGACCGTGACCGTCCCGTCTCCCTGGCAGGTCTCGCAGCGTCCGCCGGGGATGTTGAACGAGAAGTGCCCGGCCGCGAACCCGCGCTTCTGCGCCTCGGGCAGGGAAGCGAACAATTCGCGGATACCGTCGAACGCCTTGATGTACGTCACCGGGTTCGACCGCGGCGTGCGTCCGATCGGCGACTGGTCCACCAGGATCACGTCGTCAATCAACTCCGCGCCCTTGATGTTCTTGAACCCGCTCGCGCCCGCCGTGTTGCCGTTCGACTGCTTCTTCGCCTCCATCAGCGCGTAGTACAGAACGTCGTGCACCAGGGTGGACTTGCCCGAGCCCGACACGCCGGTCACTGCGACGATCATTCCCAGGGGAAAGGTGATGTCGAAACCCTTCAGGTTGTGCGCCCGCGCACCTTCAAGCGTTACTTTAAGAGGTCCGGCTTTCCTGCGGTTCTGCGGGATTTGTATGTGCAGCTCGTCGTTCAGGTAACGCCCGGTCAGCGACGCCGGTGTGTGCTTGATCTCGTCGTACGTTCCCACCGCCACTACCTTGCCGCCGTGCTCGCCTGCGCCCGGCCCGAGATCCAGTATCCGGTCGGCGGCGCGCATGATCGCCGGATCGTGCTCCACCACCAGGATGGTGTTCCCCAGGTCGCGCAGGTCGTACAGGATCTTCACCAGCCGCTCGGTATCGCGCGAGTGCAGCCCGATCGAAGGCTCATCCAGCACGTACAGCGTTCCCACCAGTCGCGACCCCAGCGAAGTCGCCAGTTGGATTCGTTGCGCCTCGCCGCCCGATAGCGTCGACGCCAGCCGGTCCAGTGTCAGGTACTCCAGCCCAACGTCATTCAGGAAGCGCAGCCGGTCGCGAATCTCGATCAGCAGCTTGTCCGCGACCTCCGCCTCTGCTTCCGTCAGCGCCAGCGTGTTGAAGAACTCCGCCGCCTGCTCCACGGTCATCGCGCACACGCGGCAGATGTCCTTGCCTGCGATCTTTACGTGCCGCGCTTCCGGACGCAACCTCGCCCCGCCGCACGTCGAGCACACCGAATATCCGCGGTACCGGCTCAGGAAAACCCGCACGTGCAGTTTGTATTTCTTGCGCTCCAGGTGATTGAAGAAGCCGCGCACGCCCCAGAACTTGCCGTCGCCATCAATGATGACGCGCTGCTGCTCCGCTGCGAGTTCGTTCCACGGCACGTCGAGCGGGATGTCGGCGGATTTCGCGTAGCGCTTCAGTTCGTTGTTGAGCGGCTTGTATTTCGGCTTCGTCCAGGGCTCAATCGCGCCCTCGGCCAGCGTTTTACCTTTGTCGGGGATCACCAGGTCAATGTCGAAATCAATCGTGTTGCCGAACCCCTGGCAGCGCGGGCATGCGCCGAACGGGTTGTTGAACGAGAACAGCCGCGGCTCCGGCTCCTCGTAGCGGATCCCGCACTTCTTGCACTCAAACCGCTGGTTGAACCTCAACCGTTGGGGTGCCCCACCCTGACTTGTGTTGGAAGGGTGGGGAATGTCTCTGCGTTCTACTGCGGTGATCTTTTCTTCGTGTTCCTTCGTGTCCTTTGTGGTGAGTATTTCTTCAGGACGCCGTGCGACCTCGAAAACCACTTCTCCCGCTTCCCGGTACGCGATCTCGACCGCATCCACAATTCGCGCCCGCGATTCCGCCGACACCACGATGCGGTCCATCAATACCCACAGCGGTTCCGCGAAATTGATGTCCAACAACGACTCCGGGGTTGAGAACTCGAAAATCCTTTCGCCCTGCCACAAGCGGTTGAAGCCCCGCTTGCGCAGTTCGAACAGCGTCGCCCGGAGCAGGTCCGATTCTTCCAGCTTCGCCGCCTCCGGCTCAGCCTTCTTGTTGCGGGTGCCCCACCCTTTCGCCCGCTTTTGGCGAAGGGTGGGCTCGGCTATCTCAATCGACGCTCCCTCCGGCGGACGCACCGGGAACAACACGTTCAACCGTGTGCCTTCGCCGAGTGCAATCACCGCAGCGGCGACCTCATCCACAGTATCTTTCTTAACTTCGGCGCCGCACTGCATGCAGTACGTCCGCCCCACGCGCGCAAACAGCAGCCGCAGGTAGTCGTAGATTTCGGTTGCCGTGGCGACCGTCGATCGCGGGTTACGCGTCGTGTTCTTCTGCCGGATGGCCACCGCCGGCGCGATGCCATCGATCAGGTCCACATCCGGCTTCTCAATCCGCTCCAGGAACTGCCGCGCGTAGGCCGACAGCGACTCCACGTACCTCCGCTGTCCCTCGGCATAGATGGTGTCGAAGGCGAGCGACGACTTGCCCGATCCCGACACGCCCGTGACCACCGTCAGCCGGTTGTGTGGGATCTCGAAATCGATATTCTTGAGGTTGTGTACGCGGGCGCCGCGGACAACGATGTTATCGCTCGACATCAGGAAAACCGGTGCACCCCCGCTCGAATCCGTCACCGGGCGTACCTATGCGTTCGACGGGGTTGCTGAATCTTTCGATTATAGAAGGAAATTCAGAGCGATGTCATGCCGAGCGGAGCGGTCGGTTTTGAAAACCAAAAATGGTTTCACCCCAGCGCTATCACCGCAAACACATACACCCACAGCATCCCCATGAAGTGCCAGTACCACGCGGCGACGTCCACCACCACGCGCTTGCGCTGCAGCGGACGCGGCAGGAAACCGGTCAGCACCGCGTAACCCAGGGCCAGCACTCCACCGAGCAGGTGCAGCGCATGCAGCCCGGTCAACAAATAGAAAAACGAGTTGGCAGGATTCGACGCCAGAAGATACCCACGCTGCGTCAACTGCCGCCACGCCAGCGCTTGACCGGCAAGGAATGTCAGGCCGAGGAGTGCCGTTACTCCTACCCACGGCACGCGCCACCCACGGTCAGCCGCGATGCCCGGCAACGCCGTGATCGGCGCCACCACCGCCTGCTCGAACGCCTGCCGCCGCCCCTTCTCGATGGTGAAGCTGCCCAGCAGGAGAATCGCGGTATTCAATAACAGCAGGCCATAGGGAAGAGGAATGGGCGTCCAGTCGCTGATGTAATTGCCCGTCCGTGGGTCCAGACGCTTGATGTGGTGGCGGAAGAGGAACGTGCTGCTGAAGGTGATGAACAGCATCACCACCGACACCATCCCGACCATCAGCCCCAAGCGGTAGCGCTGCAAACGCTCGCCGAAGTCCGGGGCATCGTCGCGGCCGCCGTCGCCTCCGCCGCCATACTGCGGAAAATCGATGACCGGCGGACGTCCGCCCCCGCCCACCCTTGGGCGCAACTCTCCCTCTCTTCGGTTCCGGATTGGCGTGATCGTCGCCATGAATACGACTCGGAGCGCCGGCTTCCCGCCGCCGGCGGCTTTTGCCGGAAGGCTATCACAACATAATGTGATAACGCTCAACTCCCGAGGTGTGCCAGGGAAAACGGAAAGGGCCGCTATTACCCCGGCCCGCTGAAACTGAAACTCGAAACTGAAACTTCTCTTACGTTATAGGATAATGACCGGCCAAATGAATTAAGGCGAAAAAGTCCTTTGCTTTTATGAGTTTCACTGGATGGTCGCCATCCGCCAACGCACGGAGGGAATCGGCCCTATGCCAACTTACGACAGCAGTGACGAACGCCAGGATTGGAACCGCCGCTACAGCGACGGATCGCATACCAGCTTCGAGCCCGACCCCTTCCTCCTCAGCGCCTATGACGATTTCATCCAACCGCTTTTTCCGAAGAGCGGCTCCGCGCTCGACATCGCCGGCGGCACCGGCCGCCACGCCATCTGGCTCGCCGAGTTGCGCTGGAAAGTCACCGTGGTTGACATCTCCGAAGTCGCCTTCAAGAAAGCCAAGCAGAAAGCCGACGAGCGCGACGTCAAGATCAATTTCCTCGTCCGCGACCTCCGCTCCTTCGATCCCGGGGAAGAGAAGTACGACCTCGTCGTCGTTTTCTTCTACCTCCAGCGCGATCTCTATCCCTCACTGGTGAAAGCGCTCAAGCCCGGCGGCCTGCTCGTTTACAAGACCTATACCGAAGAACACAAGACCCGTCACGCACGCACCATCCGTCATCCCGAGTACTACTTGCAGCCGAACGAACTTCTCCATACTTTCCTGCGCCTCGACATCCTGCACTATCGCGAGACGGTCGAGGAAAAAGGCCT
>DAISJI010000036.1:10229-13383 GCA_036821585.1 Terriglobales bacterium | reverse complement strand
TGGTGGGCGGCGGCGAGGGAGTCGAGGGCGGTGCTGACGGCGGATTGCTGGCGGACGTTGGTGAGCAGGGCGGATTCCTGCTGCGGTCCGCCCGCGGTGAGCGAGATGATTTTCTTCCGCAATTCCTCGATGCCGGCGCCGGTGAGGGCGGACGCGCGAACGGTGAAGCTTTCGGCCATCGGCTCTCGAATTTCGGAAGCTTCGGTAAACATAGGGGTCCCTCGACTCGGATGCGCCGTGCTCGCGTCCAAAAGAGGGACGCGAGCTTCCTGGCGCATCCTCGCTCGGGATGACAGTTCCTCAAGTTTCTCTTCGTCTTCTTTATTCAAATCAGTTTTGTTCTCGACCACGATCGCGGTGCGGGTCGTCGCTTGTGCAATGAGTTCCTCGTCTTCATGCGTGCGCGGCTGGGAAGCGTCGAGGACGACGAGGACGAGATCGGCGTCGGCGAGGGCTTCCATGGATTTGCGGATGCCGATGGATTCGGCTTCGTCGAGGGCGTGGCGGATGCCGGCGGTGTCCACCAGGTGGACGGGGATACCGCCGAGCGAGACGGTTTCCGTGACCAGGTCGCGCGTGGTACCGGGGGTGGCGGTGACGATGGCGCGCTCGCGTTCGACGAGACGGTTGAAGAGCGACGACTTGCCGACGTTGGGGCGTCCGACGATGGCCAGCGTTAATCCCTCATGGACCAGCTTGCCGTAGGAGAACGAGCGGCTGAGGTCGCGCAGGGGAGCGGCGACCTGGCCGATGCGCGCGCGGATCGCGTCCCAGGGAAGGACGGAGATGTCGTCTTCGGCGAAATCGATGCCGGCTTCGAGCGTGGCAATGAGTTCGACCAGCTTTTGCTTGGTGGGCGCGATGGAGTGCGACAGCGACCCACCGAGCTGGCGGGCGGCGACACGGGCCTGGAAGAGGGTTTGCGAGTCGATGAGGTCGCGGACAGCTTCGGCCTGGGTGAGGTCGAGGCGGCCGTTGAGGAAGGCGCGCATGGTGAATTCGCCGGGCTCGGCCAAGCGGGCGCCGCGGGCGAGGCACTGCTCCACGATATGTCGTAATACGACAGGGGAGCCGTGGGCGGAGATTTCGAGGATGTCGTCGGTAGTGTAGGAGTGGGGCTTGGCGAAATAGGTGACGACGACTTCGTCAATCTTCTCGCCGGTCGCGGGCTCGATGAGTTCGCCGAAGGTAGCGCGGCTGGGCTCGAGCGAATGCTTGAGGCGGAGGAGCGGGAGGGCGATGGAGCGGGCCTCGGGGCCGGCGAGACGGACGATGCCGAGGCCGCCGCGTCCGGGCGGGGTGGAGATGGCGACGATGGTGTCGTCGAGGTGCACGGTTTCAGTTTCAAGTTTCAGTTTCAAGTTGTAAAGGCAGTTCACACGAAGGGCACGAAGGAAGTCACGAAGGAAGTCACCACAGAGGGCACTGAGGTACACAGAGGAATGCGGTTTTCAGCGGCAGCCGAGGGCGGCTGCCGCCACGTGATTTGTGGCAGGTTAAGAGTTGCCCGGCGATGGCGCCGGGGCCCACAAGCACATTGGTTATTGGGTGTTACTGGGGCGGGGCGGAGGCGATCGCCTTGATGATGTTGGGCTTTTCCATTCTGGCGAAGTGGGCCTGCATCTGTTCGTAGATTTTGTCCATCTTGCTGTGGAGTTGCGCCACTTCCAGTTCCGACTTCAGGTTCACTTCGTAATCCAGGTCGGCCTTGAGGCGGTCCTTCGACGCCTGGCGGTTCTGGCTCATCATGATGACGGGCGCCTGGAGAGCGGCCAGGGCGGAGAGCATCAGGTTGAGCAGAATAAAAGGATAGGGATCGTAGGCGCGGAGGGCGAGGATGACGTTCAGCAACATCCAGGCGGAGAGAAACAAGCCGAAGGTGATGATGAAGGTCCAGGAACCGCCGAAGGAAGCGACCTTGTCGGCGATGCGCTGGCCGAAGGTGAGGCGCTCATCTTCCTCGATGTTGAGGTTGCGGGTGATGTGGGTGCGGAGGAGTTCGTCGGTCGCGCGCAGGCGGCGTCCCATGACGGTGAGCATGTCGAGCGCGGAGTGCGGGTGCTGCTTGATGAGGAAATAGAGGTCGTCACGATCGAACTCGAGGACCTCGGCGTCGTCAATAACGATGGCGTTGGCGGTGCGGGGGCCACCGTCGAGGAGAGAGATTTCGCCGAAGACGTCGCCGGGCTCGTTTTCGGCGAGGACGATCTTCTCGCCCTGATTGTTCTCGACAAAGACCTGGATGCGTCCGCTGCGGACGATGTAGAGGGTGTCGCCGGCATCGCCGAACTGGAAGATGGTGTGGCCGCGATCGTAGTGGT
Organism: Terriglobales bacterium; assembly: GCA_036821585.1. Taxonomy (GTDB): domain Bacteria; phylum Acidobacteriota; class Terriglobia; order Terriglobales; family Acidobacteriaceae; genus DAISJI01. The sequence continues at coordinate 11,062 of DAISJI010000036.1, read as the reverse complement.
GGGTCTCCAGCAGCTCGGCGAGGGTGGCGCGCTCGGCTTCGTCGAGCAGCGTGAACATCGGGATATCGGCGAGCAAGGCGGCGTTAGTGGACATCGGTCACTCCCCCACAGGAACAGCGCTGGGAGCATGATGCCTGAATTAGTCGCCAGTCGCCAGAGCTGGTAATCAGTAATCGGTAATCGGGCGGTGCTCCCATAGAGAGGGTGTTCGCGATGCAGAGGTACGTACCTGCCGATTACGGATTACCGAATACCGATTCCCGGCCATCAAATAATGAATTTCTTGCGGGAGCGGGAAGCGGCGGGCTGGTAGTTCTTGGGATAGACGACGACGTGGCGGTAGGCGCCTTCGCCGCCGGATTCGGTGCGGAGATCGGAGGCGTCGCGCAGGGCGAGGTGGACGATGCGGCGCTCGCGCGAAGTCATGGGAGCGAACTCGTAGGGGGCGCCGCTGTGGCGAACGTTCTCGGCGGCGACGTTGGCGGCGGCGCGCAGCTCGTTCAAGCGCATGGAGCGGAAGTTGCGGCAGTCGAAGATGACCTGGTCGTGCTCCTCGCGGCCGAGGTGAAGCAATTCCAACGCCAGGTATTCGAAGGAGCGGAGGAGTTCGGCGCCGCGCTCCAGCAGCAGGTCGCTGTCGGTACCGGCGAGTTCCACCAGGATCTGGGGGTGCTCCCAATCGCGGTCGGCGGGAGCGGGCGGATCGACGGTGATGCGGTACTTGAGCTTGAAACCGCCCTTCTCGATGATGGAGCCGAGGAAGGCCTGGATTTTCTTGGCGGCTTCGATTTTATCGCCCAGTGGCATGGGTGAAGTTGTAACAGAAACAGTTG
>DAISJI010000036.1:8357-10129 GCA_036821585.1 Terriglobales bacterium | reverse complement strand
CTGGCGGCGCGTTTTTCGGCTTCGGCGCGCATATCGCGGCCCAGGGCGCTGTTGTTCATCCAGTACTGCTGGAGGATCATGATCAAGTTTCCGGTGACCCAGTACACGCCGAGTCCCGAAGAAAGCGACCAGGAAATGAAGCCGAGCATGACCGGCATCATGAAGGTCATCATCTTCTGCTGGGCGGGATCCATGCCCGCCTGCGGCGTCATCTTCTGCACTACGAGCGTGGATAGAACGATAAGAATGGGAATGACGTAGATGTGGTCGGGGGCGCTGAGGTCGCTGAGCCAGAGGAAGTGCGCGTGGCGCAGCTCGATGGCGCTGCCGAGCATGGTGTAGAAGGCGATCAGAAACGGGAACTGGATCAGCATGGGCAGGCAGCCGCCGATCGGGTTGGCGCCCTCGCGCTTGAAGAGCGCCGCAATTTCCTGGTTCTGCTGCTGGTTCAGCTCCATTTTGCGCGGATCGCGCATGGGCAGGTTCTTGCCCTTCTGCTTGTATTTCTCCTTGATGCCGTTGACCTGCGGCGTGAGCTTCTGCATCTTCAACGCCGACTTCATGCTGGTAAGACGCAGCGGGAAGAGCACGACGTTGATGATGACGGTCAGGATGATGATGGACATGCCCCAATTGGAGGCGACGTTCTGCTGCGTCCAGCGCAGCCAGAGGAAGAGCGGGCGGGAGATGAAGCTCCAGAAACCGAAGTCAATGAGGCCGCGCAGATCGCCGGGACCGACCTTCACCGACTCGAGAATGTTCAGGTTCTTGGGGCCGACGAACAGGCGTTCGCTGGTCGCGCCGTTGATGCTGCCGACGGCCGCGCCGAGGACGGGGAACTTGTCCTTGGGCGCATCGAGCTTCTCGGGGTCGCGCGCGACTTCGATGGTGTTGTGCAGCGTGACCATCGCGGCCGAGTTCGGGTCGTCGGGAATGAAGACGGCGGCAAAGTACTGGTCGAGCGTGCCGGCCCAGTGGAACGGTCCGTTGATGGTGGCGCCGCCGCTGACTTTCTTGGGATCGGTGCGCGTGACCTTTTCGCCGGGCTCGTAATCGACGCGCGAGGAGGCGTAGGCGGCGGGCATGGCCTGGTCACCGAATCCGGCGGGCCAGGCGGGAAACGCGCGGACGGCCAAACCGTTCTGGGTGACGCTGGTCTCGACCTTCACCACGTACGAGTGGTCGAAGTGGAAGGTCTTGCGGACGACCGTGCCGGCGTCGGCGTAATCGAAGGTAAGGTCGGCGGGAGCTTTGGTCTCGCCGGTGGCGCTCGCGATGTAGAGCGCATCGTTGAGCTGCTTGCGCAGGTTCTCGTCGTAAGTCCAGAGCGAGAGCGGCAGGCCGAACTGCGGCGCGGCTTTGGCGTGGACGAGTTCCTGCGGCTTGCCGGAGTCGTCGTTGTACTTCTTCAGGATCCAGGACTTCACCTGGGCGCCGCGGTTGGTGAAGGTGATCTTGTAGAGATCGTTCTCGACGACGGTGTCCTGCTCAGCAGCAGCCTGCCTGGTGGCTACGGAAGCGGGCGCGGACACATGGGCGTTCGCATGGCCCCGGCTGGGGGCAGCCGGGGCCACAACCGGCGCGGGTTGCGATGGTGCGGCGGACGGCTGCGGTTGTGGTTGCTCCTGTTTCGCGGGCGGCTGCTGCGGCTTGACGAACTTCATCAGCAGCGGCTGGGAGATGATCAGGACCGCGAAGGTAAGGACGAAGACGAGCAGCAGGCGCTTTTCGGTGCCTGGGTCCTGCTGCGGATTTTTGAAGTCGCCGTTCAT
>DAISJI010000036.1:7070-8257 GCA_036821585.1 Terriglobales bacterium | reverse complement strand
ACGAACGGATGGCAGCGCAGCAAGCGCCAGGCGGCCAGCAGGACACCGCGCGCGCCGTGCAGGTCGATGGCCTCGGCGGCGTAGTGCGAGCAAGTCGGAGTGTAGCGGCACGCGGGTCCGAACAGCGGAGAAACAAACCGCTGGTAAAGCCGAATCAACGTGAGTGCCGCGGATTTCATAAATCAGTCGCCAGTCTTCGGTCGTCAGTCTTCAGCAAAAACGTATTCCGTATCTCGTATTCCGGGTGTGGATGACCCTATTCGAGAATACGTGCAGGGCCGGAAAATCGTTTCGCCATCTTCGTGCCGTCCCTTGCGGGACTCGGCGTCCTCTATGGTCATGAATCCCCGGCACTCACGTGCCGGGCTATGTACTCCCGTCGCGGCGCGACTCTGATTTTGCCGAGCACTTCTCCTGGATGACGGCGAAGGCGCGGGCAACCTCGTTGCAGAGCAGCGGGAAAGCAGCGGCCAGGGCCGTCTTCTTCGGGTTAATCACTACGTCTACCGGGACGGTAAGGGCCGGCAAATTCGCGCGGACGGCCTCCCGCATCCGACGCTTGATCCGGTTACGCTCCACGGCGCCGCCGAGAACGCGTCCGACGGTAAAGCCGACGTGGGGCGTCCCGGCCGAGGGCGGCCGGGCTACAACGTCATCGCGCTTCAAGTAGAACACCGTCATATGTGTACCAAAGTGCCGGCGTCCCAGCTTGTACACGCGCTGAAAGTCGGCGTGGCGCAGCAGCTTGGCCGAGCGACGGAACTTGCCGGCAATCGAACCAGCCCGCTCCACGGCCTCGCTGTCGCGCTGGCGCGAAGCGGACGAGGAGTTGGAAGGAGCGGAAGAGTGAGGCTGAACGTCCACGGGAAGTTGCGCGAAAGGCCGATTACCCACATCGGCCAAAGGCGGGCAGATGTGGGGCACCGAAAACCCTCTAGTCGCGATAGCCCGGGCTCACGGAGACGCGCTTGCGTCCCTTGGCGCGGCGGCGGGACAGCACAGCCGCTCCGCTCTTGGTTTTCATCCGGCTACGGAATCCGTGCACCTTCGAACGGCGCCGCCGGTTCGGTTGGAAAGTACGCTTCGGCATGAAACGAGCAACTCCTCAGAAGAGAATGATTTGCCCAAGGCAAACTGTAAGTATATCAGTCGCTGGGCGCTAGTCGCTAGTCAGGCTTCCGGCGAAG
>DAISJI010000036.1:1776-6970 GCA_036821585.1 Terriglobales bacterium | reverse complement strand
CTGAGGAAAAATCCGAAAGAGCATGGCGCGGCGAAAAAAAACTTTTGGAACGCTCGGCGAATGGTTGGGAACGGAAATGTTGTAGAAGTGCGGCAATTCGTGAAACAAAATTTCTCAGCGCGCGTTTTGCAAAAAAAATTCTGCACAAGTTGCGCGGCATTGATGGAGTTGGTACTTGACGAGTGCGCGCGATTGCGCCAAATTGCAGACTCTTCCGAGAGAAGTGGCGTACGGACCGCGTGCGAGCGTCAGTGGAAAACATGCTAGTATGCGGGTCAGCCACCGGAAACGATTTGCCCTGACTTCAATACGAAACCGAGGGCCCAATGGAGACCCAGCGCCGCGCAAATTCGCGAGCGGGGTAATCCAGAGATGCGGAAATAGCAGCGGCTGAGGGCAGCCGAACTACAACGCAGGTTCTCCTATTGCATTCTCCCGGGCGCATCAGGGGCGCCGTGCGGTTGCGTCGAACGCGCGGACGGGAGAAGCTGAAACGATTCGGGACCTTCCCACGTAGCGCCAAAAGCGGGCGCAACGTGGGCCACCCGGAGCAAGCATTCATATCCCCGGACAGAATCCCGTGGGCGCACATGGGACGCGGGGCGATTGGGATCGATATGTCAGCGTCGGCCTCACCAGCTGCGATAAATCCGTGGGCACGCATCCTGGATGCCCTGGAAAAGAAAATCAATCGGCACTCCTTCGACACGTGGTTGAAACCCACGCGCTACAGTCACGCGGACGAAAAAGTGTTGTTCATCAGCGTTCCGAGCGCGGAGTTCGGACAGATGGGCGACAAGTACGCCGACGTGATCCTGGAGATCGTCGATAACCTGGGCCTGCCTTACGACGACGTGAAATTCGTTACCGTTACCGCCCCCGAACCGACTCCGACGGTGAAGCACAATGGCGGATTTCAGCCGGCGGGAGCGGCGTCGGTTTCCGGCACCGGTGCGGCGGCAACGGGCGCAGCCCCGGCGCGACCGGGACAAGCGCGCTTCGACTTCGACGCGGCAGCGCAGCTCAACCCGCGCTACACCTTTGAATCGTTCGTCAAGGGCTCGGGCAACGAGTTCGCGCACGCGGCGGCGCAGGCGGTGGCGGACAATCCGTCGAAGGCATTCAACCCGTTCTTCGTGTACGGCGGCGTCGGCATGGGCAAGACGCACCTGATGCAGGCGATCGGGCACGAGATCAAGCGGCGCTACCCGCAACTGTCGATCTGCTACCTGTCGAGCGAGCGCTTCACCAACGAAATGATCAACTCGCTGCGCTACGACAAGATGACCAGCTTCCGCGACAAGTTCCGCACCGTGGACGTGCTGCTGGTGGACGACATCCAGTTCCTGGCGCAGAAGGAACGGACGCAGGAAGAGTTCTTCCACACGTTTAACGCGCTGCACGAGTCGATGAAGCAAATCGTCATCGCCAGCGACCGTTCGCCGAAAGAACTGGCGGAGATCGAAGACCGGCTGCGCTCGCGCTTCGAGTGGGGACTGATCGCCGACATCCAGCCGCCCGACCTGGAGACGAAGGTTGCGATCCTGCAGAAGAAAGCGGAGCAGCACAAGGTGACGCTGCCGACCGACGTGGCGCTGTATATCGCGTCGAACATCCGCAGCAACGTGCGCGAACTCGAAGGCGCGCTGGTGCGGTTGGTGGCCATGGCGTCGTTGCAAGGGCGGGAGATCACGCTGCCGTTCGCGCAGGACGCACTGAAGAATTCGATTGACGCGCAGCAGCGCAAGGTGACCATCGATTCAATCCAAAAGTCGGTGTCGGAGCAGTTCGGGCTGCGCCTGCACGAGATCAAGGCGAAGAATAATTCGCGGGCGATTGTCTATCCGCGGCAGATCGCGATGTACCTGTCGAAGCGCCTGACGGATTCGTCGCTGCCGGAGATTGGCCGCCAGTTCGGGGGCAAGCACCACACCACGGTGCTGCACTCCATCGACAAGATCGAAGAGTGCCGCAAGACCGACAAGGACCTGAACCGGATGCTGAACAAGCTGACCGAGACGCTGAGCGGGTGATTGGGAATTGAGTAATTTCAAATTTGGAAATTGAAAAGCATGGTCACGAGCCGTGCTTTTTGTTTTGGGGATGTGCAGCAGGTATGGTGCTTGCGGAAAAAGAGGAGTGTGGGAGAGCGCGTCAGAAGTGCTTGTGAACCGTTTTTGCACGCAGGCGACGCATCTTCCTCAGTAACGGCTGTGGACGCGCAGTGGATGGGCGTGCAAGTCTGGGCCGACCGGAGTTGAGGGGGGCGATTTGGTGAGACGAGCACAGATGATCGCCCTTATGAACAGCTTGAAAAATCGGGCTAAGGTGTTTCCCTAAAGCGATTTTTCCGGGTTATCCACATTTCCGAGGACATCGGTTTCTACTGCTGTTTTCTTATACTTTTGATATAAGTACAGCCATAGAAGTAAGCGGTGGAAAGATGCGATGTGCGGGCTAAAGCTCGCCTCCGCACGCAGGGAGGGACAGCAGTGAGCGAAACCACGGCAACGCGCGCTTCAGACGTGCCCGAAGTCAAAGCGGGCGCGATGGAAATCACGGTCACCAAGGCGGAACTACTCAAAGAGTTGACGGCGACACAAGGCGTGGTGGAGCGAAAGACCACGATCCCGATCCTGTCAAATTTCCTATTTGAGGCTGCGGGCGACCGGTTGTCGATTACGGCCACCGACCTGGATTTAAGCCTGCGGACCTCCTGCGGCGCCGAGGTCAAGAAAGAGGGCGCGTGCACCATCCCGGCGCGCAAGTTGTTCGATTACGCCAAACTGCTGCCCGACGGCAAGATCTCGATCAAGCTGCTGGAGAACCATTGGGTCAATATTCGCAGCGGCCGGTCGAACACGAAGATGGTCGGCATGGCGCGCTCGAATTTCCCCAGCCTGCCTGCGTTTCCGGATAAAGATATCTACCGGCTGCCGGCGCCGGCGCTGCGCAAGATGATCTCGAAGACCATCTTTGCGATCTCAAACGAAGAGTCGCGTTACACCCTGAACGGCGCGCTGCTGGTGCTGAAAGCCGAGTCCATGACGATGGTGGCCACCGACGGGCACCGGTTGGCACATATCGAAAACGGGACGGCGAAACCGGGCGTCAGCGGCGAGATGCGGATCCTGATTCCCAAGAAAGCGATGGCCGAACTCAACACGCTTTTGAGCGACTACGAAGGCGAATTCGTGGAGTTCTCCAAGGACGAGAGCACGCTGTTCTTCCGCCTGGGATCGCGACTGCTGACCTCGCGGCAACTGACCGGGCAATTTCCGAATTACGAAGCGGTGCTGCCGCGCGACAACAGTAAGTCGGTAACGCTGGCGACCGAGCAGTTCTCGGCGGCCATCCAGCGCGTGGCGCAATTCGCCGACGAGCGCAGCGGGGCGATCAAGCTGCGCCTGGACAATAACGAGCTCAAAGTGTCGTCTTCGTCGAGCGACGCGGGCGAGTCGGAGGATTCGCTCGAGACCACCTACACGGGCGACGTGGTCACCATCGGTTTCAACAGCGCCTACCTGATCGACTTCCTGAAAAACGCGGGCTCGCCCGAGGTGCGGCTGGAGTTCAAGGACTCACAGAGCGCGGGACAGATGCGTCCGGATGAAGCCAGCGACAGCGAGTTCAAATACCGCTACATCGTGATGCCGATGAGGATCTGAGTAATCTCAGATCGGGTAACTCGGAATTGAGTCGTTGAGAGAAGGGCGCTGTGGCGCCCTTTTTCCGTTCCATTACAGGAAAGTTGCAGTAGCGGCGGATTGCGCGTATTTTTTGGGGCGCACTCCTTTCGAAGAACGCGGAATCCGGGCCGGGCAGGAGGCAGTCATGCGTAGGTTCATGCTTGTACTTGCGGTTGCGATGGTGGGCTGTGCAGCACTGGCGCAGGAGTCGGGCGGGCTGTCACCGAAGGCGGGCGCGTACTCCGAGAGCCTGTACACGAACGTTTACTTCAGTTTCAATTTCAAGGTGCCGCAGAAGTGGAACGTCACATGGGTGGCGAAGGACGGTCCGTGCGGCCGTGAGTGCATGCTGCTCGACGTGCGGCATCCGGCATATCCGAAGCCGATGCAGATGATCCAGGTGACGGCGGAGGCGGTGCAGCCGCAAGCGTCGATGCGCGAGGCGTCGGCGGGCGTGTTCCTGGTGCAAGCAGGGGCCAAGAAGCTCAACGAACCAAAAGAACTGCTGGTGAATGGCCTGACGTTTTACCGCACCGACTATCGCTCGCAGCTTGCCAATGCCGACCTGTTCCAGACACTGATCGTCATGCCGGGCAAGGAATATACAGCCGTATTTACCTTCGCCGCGAACAGCCGAAGAGATGTTGACGGGATGATCGATGACTTCGGCAAGGCGTTCAGCAAGATGGGCGCAAGACAGGACTAAGTCGCGAGGCCAGGCTATGAAAGGTTTCAAGCAATTTCTGCTGCGCGGAAACGTGGTCGATCTTGCGGTCGGCGTAGTCATCGGGGTGGCGTTTGGGGCGGTGGTTACCTCGTTCGTCAAAAACCTGCTGACGCCGTTGATCGCGGCCCTGGTGGGCAAGCCGGACTTCTCCGCCTACTCGTTCGAGATCAATGGCAGCAAGTTACTGTACGGCGAGTTCGTCAACACAGTGATCTCGTTCCTGCTGGTGGCAACGGCGGTGTACTTCTTCCTCGTGCTGCCGATGAACAAACTGGTGGAGCGGTCGCGCAAGTCGGCGGTGCCAGCCGATCCGACGACGAAGAAATGTCCGGAGTGCCTGAGCGAAATCCCGATCGAGGCGAGAAGGTGCGCGCACTGCACGACGGCGATCGTAATGGGAGCGTAACGCGCTGGGTAAATCGGTACTCGGATAATCGAGAAATGGAGCGGCGGACGAGGGCGTCCACCGCGCTCTTTTTGGAGAAATTCATGCGCCGGCCAGCGCCCGCTCACCGGAACCCTGGATGGTTTTGTTAACGGAATTTGTACCCCGCCTAAGCTATTGAATAGCAGACATTTGCGGACCGAAAGTGGCGCCGGAACCACGCTCTTTCTGTGTTAAAATCAGAGGTGTTCCGGCGGCGTATAAGTGCAAGAAAATCCAATGAGTTGAGCGAGATTTTGGCGGTCCGTGAAAATAGGCCGCGTCGCTCGAATTGCGTCTGATAACCGGCGGAAAACGGAGTTGCATGGCGAGCAAAGAAAACGTAAACGCGGC
>DAISJI010000036.1:0-1676 GCA_036821585.1 Terriglobales bacterium | reverse complement strand
AGACAAGAAAAACGGCGTGGCTAACGGCAACGGTAAGACGACGAACGGCAACGGCAAGTCCACCAACGGCGACTACACCGCCGACAGCATCAAGGTGCTGGGCGGAATGGAAGCGGTGCGCCTGCGTCCGGCGATGTACATCGGTTCGACCGGCGAGATGGGCCTGCACCACCTGGTGTACGAAGTCGTCGACAACTCCGTGGATGAAGCGCTGGCCGGCTATGCCGACAAGATCGAAGTCACCATTCACATCGACAACTCGATCACGGTGGTGGACAACGGCCGCGGCATTCCGGTGGACAACATGGAAGTGGACGGCGAGATGGTCCCGGCCGCGCAGGTGGTCATGACCACGCTGCACGCCGGCGGCAAGTTCGATTCGTCCACGTATAAGGTTTCCGGCGGACTGCACGGCGTGGGCGTGAGCGTCGTCAATGCGCTGAGCTACGAACTCGACCTGGAAATCTGGCGTCCGGACGAAGGAACATTCGAGCAGAGCTATTCGCGCGGCGAGCCCACCACGAAGCTGAAGAAAACCGGCAGCTCCATACGCAAGCGCGGGACCAAGGTCCGCTTCCTGCCGGACAAGGAAATCTTTACCGCGACGGAGTACAACTTCGACACGCTGGCGCAGCGTTTGCGCGAACTCGCCTTTCTGAACAAGGGCCTGACCATCACGCTGACCGACGAGCGCACCAACGACCAGAAGACCGGGGAAGCGAAGCAACTGGAATTCAAGTACAACGGCGGCATCGCCGAGTTCATCAAGCACCTGAACCGCGGCAAACAGGTCCTGCACGAGAAGCCGATCTACATGGAAGCCGAGCGCGATGGCGTGGCGATGGAGATCGCGCTGCAATACAACGACGCATACAGCGAGAACGTTTTCGCGTTCGCCAACAACATCAACACGGTGGACGGCGGCACGCACCTGTCGGGCTTCCGCACGGCGCTGACCCGCACCATCAACTACTACGGCCAGCAACTCGGCCTGTTCAAGGACGTGAAAGAGAACCTGAGCGGCGACGACGTCCGCGAGGGGCTGGTGGCGGTGATCAGCGTCAAGCTGTCGCAGCCGCAGTTCGAAGGACAGACCAAGGGCAAGCTCAATTCCGACATCGCCGGCACCGTGCAGGCGTTCGTCAACGAGCGGCTGGGCGCGTTCTTCGAGCAGAACTCAACCGTCGCGCGCAAGATCATCAACAAGGCGATTGACGCGGCGCGCGCGCGCGAAGCCGCCCGCAAGGCCCGCGACCTGACGCGGCGCAAGGGCGCACTGGAAGGCGGAGGCCTGCCCGGCAAGCTGGCCGACTGCTCGGAGCGCGATCCGGCCCGCTGCGAGCTGTTCCTGGTGGAGGGCGAGTCGGCAGGCGGGACCGCGAAACAGGGCCGCAACCGGCGCTTCCAGGCGATCCTGCCGCTCAAGGGAAAAATCCTCAACGTCGAGAAAGCGCGCTACGACAAGATGCTCGCGCACGAGGAAATCCGCGCCATGATCACGGCGCTGGGCACGGGAATTTCCAAGGAAGACTTCGACCCGGCCAAGCTGCGCTACCACAAGATCGTGCTCATGACCGACGCCGACGTGGACGGCTCGCACATCCGCACCCTGCTGCTCACGTTCTTCTTCCGCCACATGTTTGACCTGATCAAGCGCGGCAACGTGTACATCGCGC
>DAISJI010000035.1:0-13564 GCA_036821585.1 Terriglobales bacterium | reverse complement strand
GGCGGCGCCGGTTCGTCCGGGCTGCCGGCGTTGGCGATGGGCAAGCGGACCATCAGGATGGCCAGCCCGGCCAACACCACAATTGCCAGCAACGCCGTCCCTGACCAAGTTAGATCGGGCAGGATGGCGTGTCCCTTGTTCTTCTCGGCTGCCCTGAATCCGGCAACCACTAATCCGCACAACGCTTCTCCGGCAATCAAACCGGCCGCAGTTAACACGCCCGCATTCTCTACGCGTGCTTTCTGTGCATCGTTGAAGCCGCGCTTGTCGCGGATCTTGTCGGTGAACCAGCGGAACACGCCGCCGATAAAGATGGCGAATGTCGTCTCCAAGGGCAGGTACATGCCTACCGAGAACAGCATCGGGCTGCGGACTTCAATCAGGATCAGCCCGAATCCCATCAGGATGCCGACCACGACCAACGGCCATGCCATGTTCCCGCCGACAATGCCCTGCGCGAGCGACGCCATCAATCCCGCTTGCGGCGCGGGGAGTTGCGGGCTGCCGAAGGTGTAGGCCTTGTGGAGCCACATCAGGGGGAAGAACAGCACCAGGCTGGAGACCGCAATTCCGAACATGTCGCCAATCTGCATTCGTGACGGAGTGCCGCCCAGGATGTGTCCCACCTTCAGGTCCTGGAGCATTTCGCCCGCTACCGCCGAGGAAACGCAAACCACCGCCGCCACGGCGAGCACCGCGGAAATGCCGTTGGTGCCGCGCAGCCCCATGGCGACCATCAGCAGGGCCGCGATGACCAGCGTGCACAGGGTCAGGCCGGAGACGGGATTGTTCGACGATCCGATCATGCCGACCAGGTTTCCGCTGACCGCGGCAAAGAAGAACCCGAGGATGATCATGACCAGCGCAGCCACCACGGCAGCGCTGATCGCGTTGGTGAAGTAGTAGTACAGCGCAATCATGCACAGGAAGACCGCGGCCAGTCCGCCGAAGACGACTTTGCTGCTCAGGTCGCGCTCGGTGCGGTCGGCGGCTTCGTGCCCCGACGCCGATTTTTTCAGGTCGGCGATGGCGCGCTTGATGCCCATGCCGAGGCTCTTGCGCATTTTGAACAGCGTGAAGGACGCGCCCACCAGCATGCCGCCCACGGCGATCGGACGCACGATATTGAACCAGATCGATAAGGCCACGGAAGACCAGCCGGCATCGTCGCTCACGTTGGCTGCGAGTTGCGGGCCGAGGAAGTAGCTGAGCAGGGGGACCAGCAGCCCCCAGGCGAACACGCCGCCGGCAAAGTTCAATGCCCCCAGCCTGGGCCCGATGATGTAGCCAACCCCCAAGTAGGCCGGGCTGATCGCGGGGGCCGAGAAGGTGGACATGGAACCGGCGGCAACCGACGGCTGCCCGGCGATCTTCGTCAGCTTTACGGCGCTTGTCCCCAACGTTCCCACGCGCACCAGGAATTCCTTGCTGGCGGCGAAAATGTTGATGGCGCCGAGGAAATAAACAAACGCGCCAATACCCATATTCGCGAACAGGATCTTGGCCGCTTTGGCGCCCTGCTGTCCGGCTTTATGGATTTCGGAAGCGGCCACCGACTCCGGGAAGGGAAGTTCGGGGTCCTCCACCATGACGCGGCGCAGCAGGGTCACGAACAGGATGCCCAAAGTTCCGCCCACCGCCATGAGGGCGACGGACTTCCAGTATCCATGCGCGACGTCGAACTCGGGCCAGACACCGGCCAGCACGAAAGCCGGAATGGTAAAGACTGCGCCGGCCGCAACCGACTCGCCGATCGAGCCGATGGTTCGGGCCATGTTCTCTTCCAGGATCGACCCTTTCATCAGGCGCAGAATGGCCATGCCAATCACGGCTGCCGGGTAGGTGGCCGCAATCGTCATGCCGGCGCGCAGGCCCAGGTACATATTGGCCGCGCCCAGAACGACAGTCATGATAAGACCGAGAATGATGGCCCGGAGCGTGAACTCCTTCATCGGCATGTTGGGTGGAACAAATGGTGTAAAGCGTGGTTTTGTGCCCGGAGGCTGCGTGGTCGAACTCATGCGGAGACCTCGTGGTTGAGTGAACTCCAGCGAAACTGCGTAAAGTAGCACGCAGACAATCGCTATGACAACCTGAGCAGCACTGCATGATCAGGTCTTGCGTATTCTACGCTCCCCGATTTGGGCGGGGAATCAAAGGGGCGTTAATTGCCTTGCGAGCTTCCACGTGGTCAGCGTTTTGCCGTCGCCTGCCTTGGTGGAGAAGTCCGCCGGACGCGGCTGCCCCGGCGCGGAGAAGATCACCTTCAATTTCTTTCCTTCGAGTTCGTAGATACCGTGCTGCAACTGTCCGTTGGACAGGGAAAGATGGCCGCCGAACGTGGAGCGTGCTCTGTCCTGAGCATGCTGACGGCGCTCGCGATTTATCGCTGCTAGGATTTCAGATCGATTGCAGACGCGCCTCGCGGTGGCGTGTCTTTTCGTTTTGCAGGAGCTAATCGATCTCGCTGCCACCGACCGCGCGCTTGGCTTCGGCGAGCCTTTTCTCGAGGATTTGGGTGTGGTCGGCCTCGAAGGTGGCCAGTTCGGTGTAGGTCTGGCGCAGGGCGCGATCGCGGGTCTTATCGACGAGTTGCGCGTAGTAGCGCATCGCCGTCCGTTCGCTGTCGAGGGCGATCTGTAGTGCCGCCTTGCGCGGCGACACCGAACCCTTCGCCCGCGCGAGCGCGAAAATGTCGCTGTTTTCCAGCCGCGGAACTTCGATCAGTTCGCGAATATCGTCTTCCGTGACCACGCATGCCTGCGTGCCATAGCGCTCGAAGTACAGTTCCTGCAGGCGGGTGCCGTGGTCGCGTTCCTCGGTGGACATGTCCCAGAAGACCTGCGCGACTTCCAGCGAATCGGGATCTTTCAGCTCGGCGAACATTTCCGCGAATTGGCCATACAGTTCGGCATTGCGCTCTTCGATAAAGATCGCCACGTGCAATGCTTCCTGGGGTGTAAGAGAAGAAAATTCCCGTTTCATGATGATTCCCGGCCCATTTCTCGGCTTCCCCGCCAGTCCATGCCCCGGTTCAAGCGACGCACCGGGTCGTGCGCGCCACCGAACGCACCGGCTTCGGGCCTGCTTCCGGAATCGCGGCCAGCGAGCGCAAAGACACTCTCCCATTCTGCAGGACGAGCGTCATGCTGTCCGCACAGGTGGAGCAGAGCCAGTATCGTTCGACTTTCGGATCGGCGCCGTCGGGCCGGTGTTCCGCGCTGGTGGTGCGCACGGTGAAGATTCTGCCTTCATGCAGGTAGCGGAACGGAGCGAGGCAGGCGGGATTCGCGCACTTGGAAACCATGACGGCCTCCGCCGTGGGGTGGCAGTATTTTTGGAAGCGGGTCACGGGCACGCCACCTGTTCCTGCCGGCGCTCACGCTCGAGCCTCGCCACCGTTTCCCGGAGCCAGCCGAAAACTGCCTCCTCCACTGCAAGTCGATTGTACCCCCGGCCGAGCGAGGCGATCGTATTTCCGTGTTCGTCCAGTGAAATTTTGTGACAGGCCGGGGTTTCATTTTGGTAATTACCCGGAATGAATTCGGCGAGCAGGCAGTCGCGGCATGGCCGCCGCTGCGCAGCTTCCCCGAAATTCAGGCACGTTGGCGAGTCGCGAAAGTAGGACATCGGCGCCCAGCCTCCCGCGTTCCCGGTCCGGTACCCGCCTTGCTGTAATACGTAAAGCTCGAAGCGCAGGACTTCGAGCATGTCGCGGTGGTCGCGAGCCATAGCTTGCTCCGTGGCGCTTGCGATTCTGGCCGCAAATGTCCGTCCCGGCGGTGACGCCGCTCACCAGCGTTCGTGACTCTAGGATCTGGAGGATCAGCTGCCCGCGATTGCCTTCGAACCGCCCTTTGGCACCAGCTTATGCTCCAGCGCGAACAGGGCCAGTTCCAGGCGCGTGGTCACGCCCAGCTTGCTGAAGATGCTGGTGAGATGGTGCTTGACGGTATCTTCACGGACGCTGAATTTCTGTGCCATGTCGCGGTTGCTGGAGCCTTCCACGATGGCCGCCACCATTTGCATCTCGCGGCGGGTCAGGCCCCATTTTTCGCCGGGCGAGTGTTCCTCCAGCACCGGCATGTCTTTGAGGACAAGTTCTTTCAGGTCGGGCACGCTCTCCTTGCCCACCCAGTAGCTGCCCTCCATGACCGCACTCAGGCTCTTCATCAGCACCTGCGTGGCCGACTCCTTCAACACGATTCCCCTTGCCCCTAGTTGCAGGGCTTGCAGCATTTGCTGGCGTTCGATGGATGCGGTCAGAATGATGACCCGCACCGGGTTCTGCGCTTCCGAGAGTTCGCGCAACGCTTCCAGCCCGGGCAGATTCGGCATGGCGACGTCGAGCAGCAGGATGTCCGGCTTGGTCTCGTGGACCAGCTCGATGGCCTGTCTGCCGTCGGCGGCTTCTCCCACCACTTGGAGGTTGGGTTCGGATTCCAGGAGTCGGCGCAATCCGTCGCGGAAAATCGGATGGTCGTCTGCAATCGCAATACGAATGGTCCCGTTAGACATACGTGCTGTCCGCCTTCTGAGGCAAGGAGATTAACAATTCGCTTCCGTTGTGGGGCGTCGATTGCACGGTCAATTCACCGCCCAGCGCACGCACCCGCTCTTTGATAATGCCGGGGCCCCGTCGGGCCGCGTCGAGTTCCCGCAAGGTTAAGCGTCCGGAGAAGTCGAATCCGCGCCCATTATCTACAATTCCCAGCTTCCAGCAACCATCTTCTGCGGCAAAACGTACCTGCACGTTGCTCGCCCCGCTGTGCTTGCGGACGTTGACCAGCGCCTCTTGAAGAATGCGCGCCAGTTCGCGAGACACCCGCGACGGCAGCCGCACCTCTTCCAGGCTGGTGACGAACTGGGCGCCGATGCCTGTATCGCGGCGGAACCGGTCCACCATCTCGGCCATGTAGTCGAGCAATTGTCCCGGGTTCAACTCCACCGGTTTCATCTGCTGCATCAGCATGCGCAACTCGAACACTTGCTGCCGCAGCAGGTCCTGCACGTGGTCCAGGCTCGAGGCCACGCTGGCCGCCTTCTCGGGTGACGCCAGTTGCCGGCGCAATACATCCACCTGCATCTCGACCGAGATTAGCGCCTGGATGGCGCCATCGTGGAGTTCGCGAGCCACGCGCGCGCGCTCGATGGCGCCCGCCCGCGAGCGCAGATGCCGCATCAGGAAGACGGTGTAAAGCGCGGGCCCGATCTGGCGCATCAAGCTCTCCAAGAAACGAACTTCGCTGTACACGTCCGGCCCGGTGATTGCGTCGTACAGCAGCGCGTATCCGCTCCACTCCTCGCCGACATTCATCCTCACCGCCAGCACCGCTTGGCTGCCGTTCATATCCGGCAGCGCGTCCAGGCCGCAGGATGGCGGCGGCTTCATTTTTCGACCGTCGGCGGCAACCGCCCAGCAGCGCCAACGCTGGCCGCGTTTCGCAGCGAACAGGGTGTCCGCCGGAATACCGCACTCATAGCGCGCGCGCGCGGCGGGCTCCACCTCGGTGCCGTGCACCAAGGCATCGGGCGACGCCAGCTTCCACAAGTACATCCGGTTCGTGCCCGCTTGCTTGAGCGTCACCAGCACCCGTTGGGCGTCAAAAATTCGCGTGGCCTCCGCTAGAACCAGTTGCATGCTGGCGCGCATTCCGTTCTCCGCGTGGACCTTCCCCAGCAGGCGGCTGATGGAGGAATTCTCGGCCCGCCACTGCTTTTCCTCTTCTCCCAGGTATCCCACCAGGACCCCGAGCGTCAGTATGTAACTGGCACGGATAATGAACCGGTTGAGTTCGTATTCGCCTTGGATCCACCCGTGCTGAGGGCCGTAGCCGAGCAGGGCGGCTTCGATCACCAGTAATCCGACCACGATGGTGGCGGTCAGCATCGTTTCCGGAAATCCCCAGCGAAATGCGGCGGCCGTAAGCACGAACAGCAGAAAGACAAAGAAGGGGCTGTTCGGGCCCGCGGTAAACAGGATGAACGTCATCGGAAACGCGATGTCGAAGAAGTGGATCAGGTTCCGGAATTCCCCGATATGGTCGGCGCGGTGGACATGCACCCAGACAATCACGTCCCAGACGAAATACGCGATCAGGATGCCGTAGGCCAAATTGGCATAGCTGACCGGCTCGGTCGGATCCAGGTAAACGGCGACCAGTGCGGCCAGCGTTAGAAACAACCGTGCCGAGGCCAGCACTCTCTCGATGCGCAGCCGTTCCGCCGCATCTTCCGGTGCAGCCAGGCGCGGCAGGAACCGATGGCGCAGTCGCTTGAGCATTTGGGCCATATTCTGACTCATGCAGGCGTTCTTCACAATTGAGACCTTCGAGCCATCGCCTGTGACACACCTCACAGCGTTCCGTGCGGCGGGAGCGCTAAGGTTAAAGAAAGCAAGACAGCTCACCGTGCGCCGGAGGCACTTCAGCGGAGGAGGAGCACATATGCGATCCAGACCCGTAGTGCAGGCGTTGCTGGCCTTCGTGGTTGCCGTCGCCGTCCCCGTGGCGTTCGCGCAAAAGGCCGCCGATACGTCCGCCATGCCCAAGTACGACGTCTCCAAGGAAGTCAAAATCAAGGGGACCATCGAAGACGTCAAGGAAATGACCATGGCCAAAGGCGAGGCCGGTGTCCACCTGATGGTCAAGACCGCCACCGAGACCATCGAAGTCCGCCTCTGCCCGAGCGGCTACCTGAAGGACTTCGAGGTGGCGTTCAGCAAGGGACAGGAAGTCGAAGTCACCGGGTCGAAGCTCAAGATCGACGACAAGGACGTGATCTTGGCGCGCGAGGTGGTACAGGGCAATAACACCCTGACCCTGCGCGATAAGCACGGCGCACCCGTCTGGACCTGGCTGAAGAAGAATTAGCCGGGAAAAGGCCCCGGTCGCCGGCCCTCTGCTACTTGGGCCAACTGTTGTCTACGGGTGTGCAGCGTGCTTCCTTCGCGGCGTGCGCATTGCCCGCCCGCACCTTAAATGGGAGAATGGTGCGGCTCATCCATTCATGCACACGCCCTCTCTCGATCTCAAAATCAACAAAATAGATGTCGCGTTCATGGCTTCGGCCGGGAGCGTGCTCTTTCTGGCTACTGTGCTGGTGAGCGGCAAGCGGCCGCTGTGGTACGACGAAATCTATTCCTGGACGCTGATTACGGACCCGTCGTTCCGGCACATGATGTACGCCCTGTGGATGGCGGCCGAGTCCCCTCCCGGCTTGTATCACGTGCTGGCGCGGATGTGGCTCGCCGTAACCGGGCCGAGCACGCTGGCGTTGCGCCTGTTCTCCACCTTCGCCGGCGTCGTCGCCATCGTAGCTATCTGGACGACGTTGCGGCGCGCGTTTTCCCTGCGCGCGACCGCGCTCGGAGTGCTCACCGTTTTTTGTACGTCGGCGATGATGCTGTTCCACAGCGCCGAGGCCAGGTTCTATCCGCTGTTCGTGGCCTGCGTGGCGCTGGCGATTGCCGCCTACGCGCGGGCCATCGAGGCTCGCGAACTGAACTGGCGGCTGGGGGCGGCGCTTTTCTTCAGCCATCTCGCTCTGGTTCAGGCGCATATCTACGGCATCGCCTACAGCGCCGCGTTGCTGTTCGCGCTGATTTGCTGTGATATCGCCATGCGCCGCGTGCGGCCGCTTGTTTATGCCTGCATGGCCGGGGCCTGGCTTAGCCTGCTGCCGTGGCTGCCCACTTTGCATCGCGTCAACGAGCAAACCAAGCCGCGCCATTGGATCGTGCCGCCGACGCTGTCCGGCGTCGTCGAATTCTATCGGCTCTATTCGACCGAGTTGCCGTTGGTTCTCTTTTCTGTGGCCATCCTTGGTGTGTTCGCTCGCGCACTATCTCCCGCACCAACCGGTGCCGTCCGCCGCTGGAACTTGCTGCTCTTGCTGGGCCTCGCGGGCGCCGCCATTTTGGACTGGAAGAACTTCCTCCTGCTCGAGACGGCGTTGCTCGCCCTCGTGATCGTGCTTGCCGCGCGCGGTTTCCCGCAAGTACATCGGGCCCCTGATCGATTGCGCGGGGCATTGCTGATGGCGGCAGCCGTTCTCGTGGCGGCGCCTCCTGCCGCCGGCATTTTCTCCTGGTTGGTGCGACCGGTGTTCGTCCCCAAGTACGTATTGCCCAGCATGCTGGGAATGGCGATTCTGTTGGCGTGGATGGTTGAAAACGTATCGCGCGTCCCGCTCGCAAAACATGGCGCCACTTGTATCGGCATCGGTTGGGCCATTCTGCTGATCGCTTTATTGATCACGCCGTTGCTGTCGGCGTTGCGCGAAGACTCGCACCAGGCGCCAAGGTACGGCATTCGCAATACGGATGTCGAAGCCCTGGTGCCCGGCGGCATCCCGATCGCGGTGGAGAATTTCCATTTGTTCCTTCCGCTCCAGCAAGCGGCGCCGCCAACCGGGAGATCGTATTTCTATGTCGGCGATCTCGAGGCGGCATCGGTTGCTGCGGCGGATCCCAGCGCATTGCTGCATTATCGGGGCTCGCGGCTTTGGAGGAGTCTGGGATACCTCCCCGCGGGCGCACCGGAGTGGCAGGACTTCCTGGCAAGGTATCCGGTTTTTGCCGTTGTGCATTCGCCCGGACACTTCTGGTTCGAATGGCGCATCCGCGACAATCCCGACTACACCTGGCGCAGCCTGGGTAAACTCGGCCGGCACGAGGTCGTGCTCGTCGAACGAAAGAACTCGGTCCCATCGAAGTAGCAAACGCGCGGCATTGGTCTTCGCACCTGTAAGATAGCCAGGACGCCCGCCTCCTGGCCGCGGCTGATGCAACGGGTCCCGTGCAGCTTGGCTCTAACTGTCAGGGACCAAGGAGACAGCAAACGGATGTCGTCGTTAGTCCACACCTCGGCCGTGATCCACGACTTTAGCCTGCTCAGCGAATACGACTTCCATCTCTTCAACGAGGGCGCGCACAACCGTCTCTACGAAAAGATGGGCGCGCACCTGGCCACGCACAAAGGAGCCCGCGGCGTGAACTTTGCCGTTTGGGCCCCCGACGCCTGGGCCGTCTTCGTCATGGGCGCCTTCAACGGCTGGAACAAGCACAGCCACCCGTTGCGTGCGCGCGGCTCCTCCGGCATCTGGGAGGGCTTCATCCCCGGGTTGGACGATGGCACGGCCTACAAGTTCCACGTCGAATCGCGCTATCACGGCTTCAAGGTGGACAAGAGCGATCCCTTCGCTTTTTTCAACGAGGTGCCGCCGCGCACCGCGTCCATCGTTCGCGAAATCGAGTACAAATGGGGCGACCAGCAGTGGATGCAGCTGCGCGACGTTCGCAACTCGCTCCGCGGGCCGATCTCGATCTACGAAATGCACATCGGCTCCTGGATGCGCGTGGCCGAGCAGGACAACCGCTCGCTCGGCTATCGCGAACTGGCGCCCAAGCTCGCCGAATACGTGCAACGGCTCGGCTTCACCCACGTTGAATTCATGCCCGTGATGGAGCACCCGTTCTACGGTTCGTGGGGATACCAGGTGACCGGGTTCTTCGCGCCCACCAGCCGCTACGGCACGCCGCAGGACTTCATGTTTCTGGTGGACTACCTGCACCAGCAGGGAATCGGCGTGTTTCTCGACTGGGTGCCGTCGCATTTTCCGACCGACGAGCACGGCCTCGCCTATTTCGACGGCACCCATCTCTACGAGCACTCCGACCTGCGCCAGGGCTTCCATCCCGACTGGAAGAGCTACATCTTCAATTACGGGCGCAGCGAGGTCCGCAGCTTCCTCCTCTCCAGCGCCATGTTCTGGCTCGACCGCTACCACGCCGACGGCCTGCGTGTGGACGCCGTTGCTTCCATGCTCTACCTCGACTACTCGCGCAAGGAAGGCGAGTGGATCCCCAACCGCTTCGGTGGACGCGAGAACCTCGACGCCATCAACTTCCTCCAGCGCTTGAACCACGACGCCTACCAGTCATTCCCGTCCATCCAGAACGTGGCGGAAGAATCCACGGCGTGGCCGATGGTCTCGCGCCCGACGTACCTCGGCGGCCTCGGCTTCGGCTTAAAGTGGGACATGGGCTGGATGCACGACACGCTCTCCTACATGCAGAAGGAGCCGGTGCACCGCAAGTTCCACCACAACCAGCTCACCTTCCGTGCCCTCTACGCCTTCAACGAGAACTTCGTCCTGCCGCTCTCGCACGACGAAGTCGTTCACGGCAAGGGATCGCTGCTCAACAAAATGCCCGGCGACGTCTGGCAGAAGTTCGCCAACCTGCGCCTGCTTTTCTCGTATATGTGGGCGCAGTCGGGGAAAAAGCTGCTCTTCATGGGCGGCGAGTTCGGACAGTGGGGCGAGTGGAACCACGACACCAGCCTTGACTGGCACTTGACGCAGAGCTACTTCCACAGCGGCATCCAGCGCCTGGTCGAAGACCTGAACCACCTCTATCGCGAGCAACCCGCGCTCCACGTGCTCGACCTCGATCCCCGCGGCTTTCGCTGGGTCGACGCCAACGATGGCGACAATAGCGTGCTGTCGTTCCTGCGCCGCAGCGAGGACCCCGACGACAGCGTGCTCGTTATCCTGAACTTCACCCCGGTGTTGCGCGAGAACTACCGCATCGGCGTTCCGCAGTGCGGCTCGTGGCGCGAGTTGCTCAACAGCGATGCCGACGCGTATGGCGGATCGGGCAAGGGAAACGGCGGTGGCGTCAACAGCGAAAATCAGGCAAGCCACGGCTTCCCTTGCTCCATCAATCTCACCCTGCCGCCGCTGGGAGCGCTGTTCTTGAAGAAGGCGTAAGGCTCAAGGCACTTGGCTCATGGCGGAAGGGTCGAAAGTGAAGATTTGAGGAACCCGGGTTTCAGTCGAGAAATCTTATGGCAAAACGAAAGGCGGGGATCATTCCCCCGCCTTCAGCATTTCCATGCGCCATGAGCCATGAGCCTTCTTGTCTATTCAGCCGACGGCTTCCACTGGTCGTTGTCGCCGCGGACCATGTTGATGGCCGCCTTGGCCGGCTCGCCGTGGTAATAGTTCACGTCGTACTTGGAGATCAGCGTCTGCGTGTCCCAGATGTTGAAGGTCTTCACGTACTTGCTGTTGGTATCGAATATCTCGCCGACGGCGGTCGGGTTCCACTGCCACGTGTATTCCACGCGCGCCAGGTTCGGCCCGCTCATCGTCACTTTCGTCACGGCTACGATCTTCTTCGATGCTATCGGCACGAAATACACGGTCGTGCCGTCCTTGTCCTCGCGTTTCCGGAGCTCGGGTAACGTCGCCATCACCTGTTCGCCGTCGGGCGTGAGCGTGACGTTTACCAGGTCTTTACCCTTGACGGCGGCCGTCTTGATCAGCCCGGCCTTTTCCATCAGCTTGTAGTGCGGGTCGCGCGGTTTCTCGTTGATGCTCGGCTCCACGTTGCCGGTACGGAAGATGAGCGTTACCGGGCCCTGCTTGTTCAGGATATGGGTCAAGGCGATGGTCGCCTGCTCCGGCGGCAGTGTCTTGCGCGCCTGGAACACCCAGTACACGACGCTGCCCACGATCACGCCCGCCAGCCCGATCATCAGCAGCAGCGGAAGGATGGACGATTCTTTCTGCTCCATCTCGATTTCTTGCTCAAACATGGGTTCCTCCCTGCGGTCGCCGCGCCGGACTCACCCACGCGCACGGCAGCCTGGAACAGGCCAGTATCTGCCCGCCTTATACATCATTCAGTGACCGTTATCACCACCCCCGGTGAGATTTTGCCGGAACCGGGATTGCAAGCCGGAGCCGCCGACCTGCGACCTACGACCTACGACCCGCGACCTACCGCTATAATGAACGCAGTCGGGGCGTAGCGCAGCCTGGTAGCGCACCTGCCTTGGGCGCAGGGGGTCGCTGGTTCGAATCCAGTCGCCCCGACCAATACTCTTTTTCATTCCCAAAATGAATTTGAATTAACGCCGGGTGCCCCACCCTTGAGCTTCTTCTACTGACCTCAAACTGAAATCGGGTGCCCCATCCTTCCACGGTTTTGGGAAGGGTGGGAATCGGAAATCTCAGACCTGTAGCGGAACGAAATCGGGAACCTCAACGAATCCAAGAGTTCGAAAGTCGTCTGCTTGGGCCTTGCGAGTCGGCTACGCGCATATTACAA
This sequence comes from Terriglobales bacterium, assembly GCA_036821585.1. Lineage (GTDB taxonomy): Bacteria > Acidobacteriota > Terriglobia > Terriglobales > Acidobacteriaceae > DAISJI01. Next base: position 1,446 of record DAISJI010000035.1, on the reverse strand, counting down.
AACTCTGACAATCGGAATCGTCCATCCCTGCAACAATCGTTATCAATGAGTCATTACCCGAAAATCATTCAAGGAGGAATGGGCGCGGGCGTCTCTAATTGGCGACTGGCGCGCGCGGTCTCCCGGTCCGGTCAGCTCGGAGTCGTTTCCGGAACAGGATTGGACCAAGTCCTGGCTCGGCGATTGCAAGACGGCGATCCCGGCGGTCATATGCGGCATGCCTTCGGTCACTTTCCATTTCCCCGCATGGCCGAACGTATCTGGCGGACGTATTTCATCGCCGGCGGCAAGCCGGAGCACGCGTCCTACCAGCCGCTGCCCATGACTTGCAAAGATAACTCTCCCGAGCTGGTAGAGCTGTGCATCGTCGCCAACTTTGTCGAGGTGTTCCTGGCCCGCGAAGGTCACGACCATGCGGTCGGGATGAACTACCTGGAAAAAATCCAGACGCCGCACCTGCCATCACTCTACGGCGCCATGCTGGCGGGGGTGGGATACGTCCTCATGGGGGCCGGCATCCCGGTGAAGATCCCGGGCGTCCTCGATCGCTTTGTGCATCACGAATCCGCAACGTATCCGCTCCAGGTCAGCGGAGCGCTGGACACCGACGACACGACCATGAATTTTGTTCCGCGACAATTTATGGAGTGCGGCCTGCCGCCGCTGTGGCGCCCGAAGTTTATCGCCATTGTCTCGTCCCACACTTTAGCGGCAGCGATCCTGAAGAAGGCCAACGGCAGAGTGGATGGCTTCGTGGTGGAAGAGAATACGGCGGGTGGCCACAATGCGCCGCCGCGCGGAAAACTCCAACTCAATGGACTGGGGGAGCCGATCTACGGAGAACGGGACCAGGTCGACCTGGAGAAGATGCGCGCCTTGGGTCTGCCATTCTGGCTGGCGGGAGGATATAGATCTCCCGAAAAGCTACGCGCGGCCTTGCACGCGGGCGCGGCCGGCGTGCAGGTCGGGACCGCATTCGCCTACTGTGCCGAGTCCGGCCTGAGAGCCGGCTACAAGCAGGCGGTCTTGGACAAGGTTCTTTCCGGCGAAGCGCGCGTGTTTACCGATCCGGTGGCTTCTCCGACTGGCTTTCCGTTCAAAGTTGTTCAGTTGGAAGGTTCGTTGTCGGAGAATAAAGTCTTTGCGGCCAGGCCTCGCATTTGTGATCTCGGCTATCTGCGGGAGGCGTACCGAACCGCGGAGGGCGCCATCGGGTACCGGTGTCCCGCGGAACCGCCAACGTTGTACGTCCACAAGGGCGGAACGCTGGAGCATACGATCGGCCGGAAATGCGTTTGCAATGCGCTGATGTCGAACATCGGACATCCCCAAGTGCGGAATCACAAATACGTTGAAGCGGGTTTGGTCACATCCGGAAATGACCTCGTCGGAATTGCACGCTTCCTGCCGCCCATCGGAACGAACTACAGCGCTGCCGACGTGCTG
>DAISJI010000034.1:8307-13744 GCA_036821585.1 Terriglobales bacterium | reverse complement strand
TCGCCCGTAGGGTCGCCGACGACGGCATAGTCCTTGCCGTCAAACTTGCCGGTCCATTCGTTGTGGGCAGGTTCTCCGGCAGCGCCAACGCCGTCCACGACGCACTTGAAACTGTCGCCCGCCGCGGTATAGACGACGGTGTCGTTCCGGGCAGCGCCGGCGGGAACATTGGACTTGCTTGCGTTCAGCTTCCAGGCGCCTACATTGGCGTCGGCAGCAAAGCTTGCGGCGGCCAGGGAAAAACAGAACGCCACAATGAGAAGCATGGTTCTTTTCTTCATTTTGATTATCTCTCTTCGATTGTGTGAGATTGGGTGCGAGACCTTGCGGGGTATCCTACAAGAACAGCATCTCTACGGCAACGGCGATTCCTGCTTGTTCCTTTATGGGTGCGAACTTTCCCGGTCGCCGGTCTTCAGTCTTCAGCGGCCAGTCGTGCGTGATCGTGATGCATCAAGCCACGAACCTCGACAACTTGGCGGTACGGATGGTGATCGAGCTTGGCCCCTTGTAATCGACGAAGCCCCGTTTTCGGAAGCGATTCATAAAACAACTGATTCGGGACCGGGTTGTGCCGACCATTCCCGCCAGCTCTTGCTGATTGATTCTCGGAACGACCGCCTCCGGTTTGCCTCCATTGCCGAAGTTAGCAAGCAAGAGAAGAGCTCGGGCCAGCCGTTTTTCGCTGGAGTCTAAAAACCGGTCCACGATGACCTCTTGGTATCCACTGATGCGGGCAAGCAAGTTATCGAGAAAAAATGCCGCAAAGATCTTTTCCTGTTGGATCACACGCAACATCTCTTTTCGTTCAATCCTGAGTATTGTGGAATTGGTGAGCGCCTTGGCGGACGCCAGGCACCGGGGCCGAACTGTCGCTATGCATTCCTTGCCGGCGAAGTCCCCCGGGCCGAGCAAGCCAATTGTGATTTCTTTACCCTGGGAGGCTACCGTGAGCTTCACCATGCCGGTCAAGATATAGAAGACAGCATTACCCCGTTTGCCTTGTTCAAAGAGGACCTGTTTCCCCGGTACATTTACTAGCGTCCTGCCGGCGCCGGCTTTCGAAAGAAAAGTCTTAACATGAAAGAGCGGTTGTTTAAGAGCCTTGCGCAACCGCTGCTCTGCCCGCCGTTCGCTAGCGTCCATCAGGCAGCCATGGATCTCGGCCAGCTCACCCCGCTCGTCGAACGTTCCGGTGGCATTCTCCGCGGCGTGGATCACGCTGCCGTCCTTGCGGAGGAGTTCAGTCTCGTTGTATTCGAACCGCCCCTTCTCATTGAGGCGCCCCAGGAATACGTTTCGCGACGCGCGGTCGGAATAGAGCGAGGCCAGCTCGACTTTCATTGCCTCTTCGACCGAGTCAAACCCGAGCATTCGCGCGAAGGCTGAATTGCATCTTATCAACCTTCCATCGGGGCTTGCGACGTAGCTGCCCGCCGGGTTTGCCTCAAAAAAGAGCCGGGTTTCCTCCTCGCTTTGGTGCACCGCATCTTCCGCCCGCTTGCGCTGCGTGATGTCACGAATGTTGCATTGGATGACCCTCCCACCATTCACACCATAGACGTTGCTGACAAACTCCACGGCAACGGGCCGGCCGTCTTTGGTTTCGAGCGGGAGAGATTCATAGCGGATGTATTCTTTGTCTTGCAACTCTTCAAAAGCCTGCCTGCATTCCTTGATATCTTTGAACGGCCCAATCTCCCAGAGTGGCAACCCAATAAACTCCTTATAAGAATAGCCCAGCAAATGAACCAGGAATGGGTTTACGTCACTGATCTGTCCTGTCTTTGCGTCGAGAATCAGGATTCCATCTTGGGCGGTTTCGAAGAGCAGGCGATATCTAAGCTCGGAAGCTCGTAGCGCCTCTTCCGAGTGCTTGGGTTCCGTTTCTTTCTGCATGGCATACCTCGTGTAGACTTCCAGGCCCGAGCCCTCTCAACCATCCCCCTCATGCCGCAGACACCACGACAGCCAAGCCAGGCTCATCATGTCCGCCGGGAAGATACCGGTCGAGCGAATTGGAAACGGCGGAGCGAAAATCCCCGTGGGCTGATGAACTGCCGAGTTTTGGCGAGATCAAAACCGTGGGCGTAGTAATACCCCATACAACAATTGTCTCGTCTCCCAAGCAGGGAGCGCTCTCCGTGGGCAGTATCAAACTTCGGGCGTCTGAACACTGGCCAAAATTGCTCAAAACAAGGAAAAAACAACTCGTTGCAGGGATTGGTGGCGCGGGTGGGATTCGAACCCAGGCTTAAGGGTTCGTCACGCGATGTGTGGGATATGGATTCTAATCGGCCATGACCGGCTCGGTTTCGCCGGTCGCAGTTTCGCCGGCCGGGGTTTCAACGCGGGTTCGCTTGCGCCGTCCACGCCACAGCTCCTGCAACTGCTCCATGTAAACGTAGAACACGGGCGTGATGTAGAGCGTCAGCGCTTGCGAGAAGAGCAGCCCGCCGACGACCGCCAGTCCCAGCGGCTGCCGCGATTCGCCGCCGGCGCCGTAGCCCAGCGCGATCGGCAGCGTGCCCATCAGCGCCGCCATCGTGGTCATCATGATGGGACGGAACCGGACCAGCGCGCCCTGGTAGATGGCCGACTCGGGATCGGTTCCCGACTTCTTCTGCTGCTCCAGCGCGAAGTCGATCATCATGATGGCGTTTTTCTTCACGATGCCGACCAGCATGATGATGCCGACGAAGGCGTACAGCCCCAGTTCGACGTGGAACAGCTTAAGCGTCAGAAGCGCGCCGACGCCCGCCGCGGGCAGGCCGGAGAGAATCGTGATCGGGTGGATGAAGCTCTCGTACAAAACGCCGAGCACGATGTAGATGACCAGGATGGCCATGATGAGCAGCAGGCCGAGGCCCTTGAACGAACTCTCGAACGCCTGCGCCGTGCCCTGGAAGCTGGTGGTGACGGTGTCCGGCAGGCCCTTGCGCGCGGCTTCATTCACCGCGGTGACCGCGTCGCCCAGCGCGACTCCGGGCCTCAGGTTGAACGACAACGTCACCGCCGGCAGTTGTCCGAGGTGATTGATCGCCATCGGGCCGACCGTGCGCGTGACCTTGGCGACGGCGTCGAGCGGAACCAGTTGGTTGGTGCTGGAGCGGATGTAGAGCATGGATAGGCCGCTGGGATCGAGTTGGAACCCGGGCAGCACGGTCATCACGACGCGATACGCGTTATTCGGGGCGTAGATGGTCGAGACCTGGCGGTCGCCGTAGGCGGTGTAAAGCGCGTCCTCGATCTGGGTCGCGGTTACGCCCATCGCCGACGCCTTATCGCGATCAATGTCGAGGTTCACCTGCGGGTTCTTCATGTAAAGGTCGCTGGTGACATCCTGCAACTCTGGCAGCTTCTGCAGCTCGGTCAGGAATTTCGGGGCGACCGTGTACAGCTCCTGCGTATCGGGACTCTGGATGGTGTACTGGTACAGGCTCTTAGTGAGCTGCCCGCCGATGCGGATGGGCGGCGGGTTCTGCAGGAACACTTGGATGCCGGGGATCTTGGCGAAGATGGGCCGCCAGTGCTGCATGATGGTGTCCACGTGCGGGCGCTCGGAGCGCGGCACGAAGCGGGCCACCATGAAGCCCTGGTTCATGGTGCCGCGCGGGACCATCACCAGGAAACTGTTCACGTACTTGCCGTCGGGAGAATCGAGCAGCGCCTGCGCCGCGGTCAACTGGTGACGCACCATGTCTTCGTACGAGATGCCCTGCGCGGCCTCGGTCGAGCCGTAAATCTGTCCCTGGTCTTCGCTGGCGAGGAAGCCTTTGGGGATGCTGGTGAAGAGCCATCCGGTGGCGACCAGCACCAGCGCCAGCACGGCCATGGTGACCGGCTTGTAGCGCAGGACGACCTGCAAACTGCGGTCGTAGCCGTGCAACATGCCGTCGAAGAACTTCTCCATCAGCATGTAGAGCATGCCGTGCTTGCTGTTCGCGGAGTGGCCGCGCAACATGCGGCTGCACATCATCGGCGTCAGCGACAGGGAGACGAAGCCGGAGACGAGGATGGCGACGCTGATGGTCACCGCGAATTCGTGCAGCAGGCGTCCCACGATGCCGCTCATGAACAGGAACGGGATGAACACCGCGGTCAGCGAGAGCGTCATGGAAACGATGGTGAAGCCAATCTCGCGCGATCCGCTTATGGCCGCCTGCATCGGCGCCTCGCCCTGCTCGATGTGGCGCACGATGTTCTCCAGCATCACGATGGCGTCGTCCACGACGAAGCCGACGGAGAGCGTGAGCGCCATCAGAGACAGGTTATCGAGCGAGTATCCGAGGACGTACATCACCGCGAAGGTCGCGACGATGGAAAAAGGCAGCGCGAGCGATGGGATCAGGGTCGCCGACACGTTCCTCAGAAAGAGGAAGATCACCATGATCACCAGAGCCAGTGACAGGAACAGGGTGAACTTCACGTCGTTCACGGAATCGCGGATTCCCTTCGAGCGGTCATACAGGAAACCGAGGTTGACGGCGGCTGGCATTTGCTGGCGCAGCGTCGGCACCAGGGCACGAATGTCGTCCACCACCTGCACGGTGTTGGTGCCGGGCTGCTTCTGGATGGCAAGCACCATGCCGCGCGCCAGTTTCCGGTCTTCACCGGCGAACCACCCAGCGGTCTTGTCGTTTTCGACGCTGTCGAAAACGTTGGCCACCTGTTCCAGGCGAACCGGCGAGCCGTTGCGGTAGGCGACCACCAGCGGCGCGTACTGGTCCGCCTTGGTGAGCTGTCCGCTGGCCTGCACCGTATAGGCCTGGCGATTGCCCCACAGAGTTCCCGTCGGCAGATTGACGTTGCCCGCCTGCACCGCCTTGGTGACATCGTCCACGCCGATCTGCATGCTGGCCAGCTTTTCTGGGTCCAGTTGCACGCGCACCGCGTACTTCTGCGCGCCGAACACGCTTACCTGGGCTACGCCGCTGACCATCGAGATGCGCTGCGCCAGCAGGGTTTCGGCGTACTCGTCCACATCGGACAGGCGAAGCGTCGGCGAGCTCACCGCCATGTACAGCACCGGCTGGTCCGCCGGATTGACCTTTTGGTAGGAAGGCGGCGACGGCATGTTCTGCGGCAGGTCGCGGGCGGCCTTGGCGATCATCGCCTGCACGTCTTGCGCGGCCGCATCAATGTTGCGGTCGAGCGAGAACTGCAGCGTGATCGAGGTGCTTCCCAGCGTGTTCGTGGACGTCATCTGGTCCACGCCGGCGATGGTGGAGAACTGCTTCTCCAGCGGCATCGCCACCGCCGACGCCATCGTATCCGGGCTGGCGCCCGGCAGGCCGGCGCTCACCTGGATGGTCGGGAAATCCACGTTCGGCAAGTCGCTGACCGGCAACGCCCGGTAGGCAACAATGCCGAACAGCAGAAGTGCCAACATGACCAGGGTGGTCATGATCGGACGTTTAATAAAAAGCTCAGCCAT
>DAISJI010000034.1:1448-8207 GCA_036821585.1 Terriglobales bacterium | reverse complement strand
ATCTAGAGGCCATTCCCCGGTTTCGCAGCAGCGGCCCCACTGGAAGGGTTCGGACCCTTCTCCGATGCCTGCGAAGTGGAGGCCGGCGCATTCGCCACCGCGACCTTCGCGCCCGGCGTCAGGCGCAACTGCCCGTCGGTGACCACCTGGTCGCCCGCGTCCACACCGGATTCGATTACCGTATCGCTGCCAACGATGCGCCCGATTGTTACTTTCTTCATGTTGGCCTTATTGTTTTTCACCACGAACACAAATTGTCCGTCCTGGCCCGTCTGTACCGCGGCGCTCGGCACGAGCACGGCGTTGCGGTCAATCCCGAGCGTCAAAGAGACGTCGGCGAACTGGCCCGGCCAGAGCCTGCGATCGCCGTTCGTGAACGTGCCCTTCAGCTTGATCATTCCCGTCTGTGGATCGACGGAGTTGTCGATGAAGGTCAGCACCCCGTTGGCCTCCGCTTCTCCCTGCACCTTGGCAGCTACGCCGAGCTTGTGGTCGCGATCGTAGCGCTTGATGTCGGGAAGAAACTGCTGCGGCACCGAGAAGGTCACGTAAATCGGCGCCACCTGGTTAATGGTGACCAGCGGCACATCGTTGGCCTTGACCACGTTGCCCATCTTGACCGCGAGATTGCCGGTGCGTCCGTCGATGGGCGACTTGATGGTGCAGTAGGTGAGGTTCACTCTTGCGTTCTGTACCGCGGCTTCGTCGGCGGCTACGACCTCCTGTGCCGCTTGCGCCTGGGTCACGATCTGGTCGTGCTGCTCGCGCGAGACCACGCCTTCCTTGTAGAGCGCTTCCCAACGCACCGCCTGCGCCTTCGCGTTCGCGGCATTGGCACGGTCCCGGGCGACATTTCCATCCGCCTGCGCCAGCGCGGCCTCGTAAGGACGGCGGTCAATGACGAAGAGCAAACCGCCCTTCTTGACGTCCTGCCCTTCGCTGAATCCCACCTGCATGATCTCGCCTGCCACCATCGACTTCACCGCGACGGTGGAGAACGGCTCGACATTGCCGATCGCCTTCACCTGCATGGGAACGTCTTTAAGGATGGCGGCGGCAACGGTCACGGGCACCGCGTTGTCGCGAGGCTGCTGGGCCTGCTTGGCGTTGTCCTTCGCGCCGCAAGCCACGAGAGGCAATAGCGCTACAGGCCCCACGATCGAAAACAACGTTCGGCGCAACTTCGAATTTGAAAATAGTGCTTTCATGATGATTCCGTCGCTACGAATGGATTTTTAGCCGCTGCCCGTCCGGTCGGCTAACACTTCTTGCTGCTGGTCCTGAGAGCCCTGCAACCGCACACCTTGAAGCCAGATATCGACCAGCGTCCGGCTGACTTCGTGCGTATCGAACTGCTGATATTTCTTCCCGCCGTACAGCTCCTGGACTTGAAAATGGTGAGTCAGCATGCCAATGAATGCGCGTGCCGCCAGTAGCGGATCCACCTTGCGGAAACGGCCTTCTTCGATGTGGCGTCGCATGAATTCAGCCAGCAGTTCGAAGTAGCCGGCAACGTGCGTCCGGTAGAAACGGTCGGAAAGCTCGTGCCTCTCGAGAGCGGTGAACAGGAGCAGGCGGGTGAGGGTGGTGTCGCGGTTCAGCATGTCTTCGGCAACGCCGACCAGCACCTCGACCGGGTCGGCTGCGCTCGCCAGCCTCGCTTCCAGCATTGCCCTGCCGGCGCGCAGCGAGCACTGGTGTTCGATCACCGCCCAGTAAAGATCTTCCTTGGTGGGAAAATGACGAAAAATAATGGCTTCATTGACCGTCGCGCCTTGCGCGATCTGCCGCGTGGTCGTGCCGTTGAATCCCTGTCGGGCAAACAGGTCGGTCGCGACTTCCAGGATTTGCTGGCGGCGTCCCTCAGCAGGCACGCGTGTATGGGGAGAAGCCATCTGTAAGTAACTACTTACGTTTTTAGACCTTCAAGGCTTCGCTGTCAACACCACGGGGCCGACTAACATACTTTACTTTCATGGATTTACAATTCTTTACTTGGCGATGAAATGGTAGTAGCCAGTGCCCACCTGCTTATGACGAAGCAGCGTTTCGGGAATTGGAGAGCGAGGCTCAGTCCCAAAATGGCATGCGCGATTCCGAGTGGATAAGTGTTTCGATCGCGGCGGCATCGGGCAACAAAGAAGGCGGAAGCAAGAAGAGTGCCGGCGATCAACGCAGGCTTCGGAATGTGCGCGAGGGTGAAGGAAAGAAGTACGAGTTCAGGATGAACTCCTGGACTGTGGCCCACCGCGCAGAGGTGAGCGCGTGCGGATGCACAGTTGCGACGCCGACGAGCGGCTATAATCATGGTGTTTTGAAGCGCATTCTTACTATTTCCGCGGTCATTCTACTGTTCGCTACCGCCGTACTCGCGCAGGTACGCACCGACGTCACCGGCACGGCGCAGACGATCGTCGTACTTCCCTTCGAAAACGAATCGAAGGCGCCCGGTCTGGAGTGGATCGGCGAATCGTTTCCCGAGGTCCTTGGGCAACGCCTTGCCAACGCCGCACTCTACGTGGTCTCGCGCGACGACCGCGCCTATGCCTTCGACCGCGCCGGAATTTCCACCAACGTCCACCTCTCGCGCGAAACGCTCTATCGCATCGCCGAACAAATGGACGCCGACTTCGTCGTATTGGGCAGCTACAACTACGACGGCCAGACCTTCAGCGCCGTGGCCCAGGTCCTCGACATGAAGCGCCTGCGCTTGTCGTCCGAAGTGGAAGAAAAAGGCGCGCTGGCGAAGATCATCGAAATCCAGAACGCACTCGCCTGGAACGTGCTGCGCCAGGTCCGGCCGGAAACGGCGGGTTCGCGCGAGTCGTTCATGGCGGCGGCGCCCGCCATCCGGCTGGATGCCTTCGAGAACTACATCCGCGGCGTGGTCGCGACCTCGCGCCCGGTGAAGATCAAGTACTTTCGCGAGGCCATCCGCCTGAATCCCGACTACGTGATGGCCATGCTGGCGCTGGGGCGTACCTACTTTGACGGCCGCGACTACGAGCAGGCGGTGACCTGGCTCTCCAAGGTGCCGCGCAATGGTCCCGCCGCGCATGAGGCCAGCTTCTACCTGGGGCTCGCGGCGTATTACCAGGGCGACTACGAACGCGCCGACTCGGCGTTCAGTTTTCTCGCGACTCGCCTGCCCTTGACCGAGGTGTACAACAACCTCGGCGTGGTCGCCGGACGCCGCGGCAAGCGGGCGGCCCTCGACTATTTCCACAAGGCAGTGGACGCCGATCCCAGTGACGCCGACTACCACTTCAATCTCGCGGTTTCGCTGTATAAAGCCGGCGACAGCGCGGCGGCGGCCAGGCAATTGCGCGAGTCGCTCAACCTGAGGCCCGGCGATTCGGAAGCGAAGTCGCTGCTCGACGCGATCGCGGCCAACGGGAGCGCGCGCGTGCAAGGGCAGACGGCGTCCAACGTGCACGTTCCCCTGGAGCGTATCAAGCGCAATTATGACGAGACGTCGCTGCAACAGTTGGCGTTGGAAATCGAGAACGCGGCGGAGGCACGGCTCGCCAACGCCGATCCGCGCACGCACGCAGCGTTTCACGCGGACCGCGGACGGGAACTGCTTGACCAGGGGTTCACGGCGGAGGCGGAGCGCAGCTTCCGCGAAGCGCTCTTGCTCGATCCCACGAACGCGGGCGCTCACGCCGGCCTGGCTCGCGTTTTAGAGAACAATAACGACGCCGAGGGCGCCCGCGCGGAGGCCGAGGCCTCCGTTCGGTTACAGCCTTCGGCCGATGCGCTGCTGGTGCTCGCGCGCATGGAGTTGAAGTCGAACCAGACCGCAGCCGCCCAGCAGCACCTGGACCGCGCTCTTGCGCTCGAACCGAACAACTCCGCCGCACTGACTTTGAAGCGTACGATTGAGGGCAAGAAATGAAGAATGAAGAATTAAGAATGAAGAATTGCAGCCTTGGCATTCTTCCTTGCATTCGATACAAGTTGTGTTGCCATTACTGTTACGCGGTGTGCACGCACGAAATGGTGGGTGAGAGATGACTTCTCGAATCGCGAAGACGCTTCTATTCTTCATTCTTAATTCTTCATTCTTCATTTCCCCGGCGCGAGCTGTCGTCGTCAAGCTCAATATCCAGGACACTATCCATCCGATCACGACCGAGTACATCGAGCGCGGCATTCAGTACGCCACGCAGATCCATGCTGACGCCATCCTGATCCAGTTGCAGACCCCCGGCGGCCTGGCCGACGCCACGCGCGACATCATCGAGAAGATCATCGCCTCGCCGGTACCGGTCATCATCTACGTCGCTCCCGGCGGCGCGCGCGCGGCCTCGGCCGGCTTCTTCATCCTCGAATCCGCCGACGTCGCCGCCATGGCCCCCGGGACCAACACCGGCGCGGCACATCCGGTCCTGATCGGGGGAGCAACGCCAGACAAGGTGATGGCGGAGAAGATTGAAAACGATTCCGCCGCCCTGATGCGCTCCGTCGTCGCCAAGCGCGGCCGCAACGTCGAGGTCGCCGAGAGCGCCGTGCGCCAGTCGAAGTCGTTTACCGATCAGGAGGCGCTGAAGGAGCACCTGATCGATATCGTCGCCGCCAACGACGCCGACCTGCTGCGCCAACTGGATGGCCGAAGCATTACGCGTTTCCAGGGCGGCACGGTCACGCTGCATACCGCCAACAAGCCCATTTTCGATTTCGACCTCACGCTCAAGCAGCGCATCCTCTCCTTCCTGATGGACCCCAACATGGCGTTTATCCTGCTCGCCGTGGGTGCACTGGGACTGTATTTCGAATTCAACCATCCCGGCGCGGTGCTGCCCGGAGTGGTAGGCTTTTTCTTTATCGTGCTCGCGCTGTTTGCGCTGAACATCCTGCCGGTGCGCTACACGGCGCTCGTGCTCATCCTGCTGTCGTTCGCGTTCTTTGCCCTGGAGGCGAAGTTCGCGACGCACGGGATCCTCGGCATAGCCGGGGTGGTGTCGCTGACCCTGGGCGGCCTGCTCCTGGTGGATGGCCCGATTCCTGAAATGCGCGTCCATCTCTGGACGGCGCTCTCCGTCAGCATTCCGCTGGGCCTGATCACGATCTTCCTGATGAGCATCGCGCTCAAGGCACGGCGCAATAAGGTCACCACCGGAACGCAAGGTCTGATTGGCGAGATCGCGGTCGCCCGCACGCCGCTCGATCCGGAAGGCAAGGTCTTCGTGCACGGAGAGCTGTGGAACGCGATTTCGCCGGTGCCGGTGCAGATTGGCGAACAGGTGCGGGTGCGGAGCGTGGCCGAACTGAAGCTGCAAGTGGAGCCGGTTGCGGCGGCATCCCCGGTTCCAGCGCCGGCGCACGCCCAGTAGAGTCTTCAGTCGTCGGTCTTCAGTCGTCAGGAAAAAACAAAGTCGCTCAGATGAGCGATTTCTTCGCGTTCCCTGAAGACTGAAGACCGAAGACTGAAGACTGCCCTAGTGCCTCCGCGGTTTCCGCTATGGCGAATCGCCGATACGGAACTCAGGGGATATTGATACAATCCGCGCAAATATCCCGGTTCTACGAAACGGAAACCGCGTCGCGCCACGACACGATTTCCGGGAGGTTTACGCGCCATGACACCGATACTCTTCATTCCGATCGCCATCATCGTCATCTACCTGCTCAACTCCATCAAGATCCTCGCGGAGTACGAGCGCGGCGTGATCTTCCGCCTGGGACGCATTCTGCCCGCGCCGAAAGGTCCGGGCCTCATCCTGGTGTTCGCGCCGCTGGATCGCATGGTGCGCGTATCGCTGCAACAGGAAGCGCTGGAGGTCCCGCCACAGGACATCATCACCCGCGACAACGTAACGCTGAAGGTGAACGCCGTGATCTTTTTGCGCGTTGTCGAACCCACGCACGCCGTGGTCGAGGTGAAGAACTACCTTTACCAGACCTCCCAGTTCGCCCAGACCACGCTACGGTCCGTGCTGGGCGAGGTCGAGCTCGACGAACTGCTTTCGCATCGTGACAAGCTCAACCTGCGCATCCAGACCATCCTCGACCAGCACACCGCGCCCTGGGGCGTGAAAGTGGCCAACGTCGAGGTAAAGCAGGTAGACATGCCCGAGTCGATGCTGCGCGCCATGGCCAAGCAGGCCGAGGCGGAACGCGAAAAGCGGTCGAAGATCATCCATGCCGAAGGCGAGTTTGCCGCGGCGCAACGGCTGGTCGACGCGGCCCACCTGCTGGCCACGGAGCCGGTCGCCATCCAGTTGCGTTATTTGCAGACCCTGACGGAAATCGGCGTCGAGAAGAACACCACCATCGTTTTCCCGCTCCCGATGGACTTCATGCAGGGCATGCAGAAGTTCTTCGAGGCGCGCAGCAAGGCTTAGGCGGGAACTATCGCCCCGCGAGGTAATTGGAAATGCAGGAACCGCAGGACACGGAAGTAACATTGGGGACAGGACGCCTGCTGGCCCTGTTCTTCGGGCTGGTCGTGATTTGCGCGCTCTTCTTCAGCGTTGGATTCTCGCTGGGCAGGAAGGCTGCGCCGGTGGCGGTGAACACCACCGCACCCACATCGGTGCCGATCGCCGCCACTGCGGGCGAGAAGCCGACCGGACTCAAGTCTCAGGCGAAGACGGATTGCGCAACGCCGGAGAACTGTCCGCCGCAGCAGCGGGCGCAGGCCGGTTCGACCTCCGATGAGTTGACCTTCTACAAGGCCGTCGAAGAGAAGGGCGCGAAGGCGCAGCTTGACCAGCCGGCGCCGAATCCGCCGACCATCCTCTCGTCGAAGCCTGC